>NZ_JALFIA010000027.1:0-20984 GCF_022776125.1 Hallerella sp.
TGGAGCAAAGGCTGCGTATGAATGGACCATGCCGAAGTCGACAGAAAGAACTGCGAATGGTACCGGTTTGAAGACGACGACGGCCACCTATGCTACGGAAAGCGGAACGATGACGGCGACTCTCGTGGTAGACGGCAATACGGTCACGTGCTCGGCTCTTCAGGTGAACGGCGCTGCGATTACGGGTTGCTCTTGCACGGCTGACGCTGCTGAAGTGGATATCAACGGAGCTTCGGCGACGGCTTCTTGGAAGGTAACGGGCTGCACTTCGGATGCAACAATTACGGGCTACGCTTGGTCGACAGGTGTGACAGGTTCGGATAACACAGGCTCGATGACGGTTTCTGCCAAGGGCGAACAGACTCCGACGGTGACGGTTTCGAACGCCGAAGGAACGAAGCAAGAAGTGACTTGTGGTACTGTGAAGGTGACGGATTCGACTGCTCCGGAATATGAAATTCTTAAAGCTAATGACTTGGTGACTTTGCCGAAAGCTGGATCTTACACTATTTCTATGGGTGCGACGAATCCTGGCGGCTGCCAAATTTGGTGCACGAGCGCTACCGGTGAATCTTGGAGCGCATCTGTCAACGGAGGTGCGGCGACTTCTGGTACTTATCATGCTGCAATTGAAGGCGTGAGCGCTTCGGACTGCTCTGGTACTATGAGCCTTGAATTGACTGGCGCTACCTCCGAAGTTAAATGCGGTGCTAACTGGTGGTAATAGCTGGTATTAGCCTAGTAAATTTCAAAAAAAGACCTCTCTTCGGAGAGGTCTTTTTTGTATGCATTCAAAACTGCTGGCTATTTTTTTGCTGTGATTTCTCTGCGTTAGGAATTGCCCAAACTGATTAATGAGCGATTAATCAGTCTTGCTGCTGAAGAATTCTTCTGTTTTTTTTACGAAAATCGGCATTTCGTTTATGGCATGAATTTTGCAATAAAACGAATGCTTTCAAACGGAATCATCTTGTTGGAGTGGTAAGTAACTAGCAGAGGAAATAATGACAAAAGAACAATATGCGAAAATGCTTCGGGACATTTGCGAAATCCACAAGACTGGCGGCGATACGCGCGCCTGTATTGCAAAGTATACTGAACGCTATAAATATGTTTATGTCTACAACGACGACATTTTCAAAGTGCTTTTGGGAAATCCCGCCAACGAAGCGGTCACCGTTGATTTTCTGAATGCAGTGCTCAAATTGGATGGTGCCGATTGCATTGATCACGTCACATTTGCAAATCCTGTAAGCCCAGAAGCTTTTGCAAAAACATCGACTTCGGATATCGTGGCGGATGACCAACATAAGGATCGAATTGTCCTTGAAGTTCAGCATGTGAATGGCAAAAGCTATGCCGACCGTTTGGTGCTTTATGCCGCAAAGCATGTGGTTGCGGGCCGCGTCAAGGGTGAGGACTACTGCCTCCGCAACTTAAATTTAATCAGTCTGCAAATGTTCAACGGCTTTCCCCGTTCCGGGAATTATCGCCACAGCATCCGTCTCAAAAATCAGGAAAACGAGGTGTTTTACGAAAAGCAGACCATCACGCTTGTAGAAATTCCCAAGTTCCTTAAAGGGAATTTTACCAAGGACAACAGTCGCCTTGCGCTGTGGCTTCGCTTTTTTGAAAGTCTTAACGACGAGACTGTTGGGAACGCTGTCGTTGACCCAATGTTCCGTCTCTTGCAGGAGCGTGCAAAATTGAGTACATTTACAAATGAGTTCTTAGTAAGCGAGGCGATGAAAATGGGCGATCACAATTACGAACTTTATGTGGAGAAGGCTCGTGCCCGCGAAGAGGGCCTTTCCGAAGGCCGTGCAGAAGGCCGTGCAAAAGGACGTGCTGAAGGACGTGCTGAAGCACGGAGGGAGATGGCAAAGGGACTTCGGGATGCGGGAGTCAGCATTTCGCTTATTTCCAAACAAAGCGGCCTATCTGAAAATGAAATCTTAGCCTTGTAATGCAATCCATTTGCAGTAATTATAGACCTCTCTTCGGAGAGGTCTTTTTGTTTTAAACGGGAAACATCATTAAAATCTTTTTGCTTTTTTTGCAGAGAGGTGTGGTATATATTTTCCTAGGAAATGAAACGTATTTTTCGAATCGTTGGATTTTTAATTGCTGTGGCATCTTGCGCTTTTGCGCAGCCGTCAGATTCTAGTTCTACCCTTGTTCTTGCGCCTAATGCAAGTGAAGCTTCCTCAGAAAATCTGTGGGTGGATTTGGGCGTTGCTTTGGATGGTGCTTTTGGCATGTGGAATGTCAAACTTCAGGAAAATCACCTGAAAGCTCCGCATGTTGCGTTTGGCCTTTCGGGGTTGATTGGTTTTAACCATTTCGCATTCCGCTTTTCGGCTCTTGGCGAATATGAAGCAGTCTATGTTAGCGAAGGAACTCAGGCGACGATCAATGAAGGCTTTTGGCGCTTGGGTGGCGGAGCCGCTGTACGGTTCCAGTCCAGCAAGGAAAAGGGCGTCTGGGCAGAGCTCGGCTCGGCGGTTATGGTCGCTCTCCAGGATAAAATTACTTTGTGTGAAAGTCAGGAACAGAGTATTTATTGGGGACTTGAATCTCATGTGAAAGTTCCGCTCGAAATTTCTGCCGGTTACCGCTTCCCGCTGGGGGCGGTGTCTCTTGAAGCCGCGCTTTTCGGTGCTTACGATTTGACAAATTCCACGTCTTTCGTTGTGAATGAAAGGAAACTCGATGCTCGGGCGTGGAACGTCGGTGCTCGTTTCGTTCTTTGGGCGGTGAGGCTGTAATGAAAAAATCGAAATTTTTTACCCTGGCCGCAAGCTTGCTTGTCTTTGGGATGGTTGCGTGTGAAGATACGGATTTGAGGGCTGTTTCTGGAATCGAATCCGTTGTAATGGAATCATCGTCTTCGACGATTTCATCCAGCTCAAGCGAGATAGTTTCGTCGTCTTCGACGATCCCTAACGGCAATTCCTCGTCAAGTGCTGTGAGCTCTTCGTCGAGCGTGAAAGTCAATTCTTCGTCCAGCGTCAAAGTCAATTCTTCGTCGAGCGTGGCGGGGGAAACGAAACCATCCAGCTCCTCGGCAAAATCTTCAAGCAGTGCGGAATCGGTTGAAATTCTTGGAACCTGTGCTCCGCAAAAAGATTCCATTGTGATGACGCAGTGGGCAACGTGGGTCTTTACCCAGACGAGTCCTGCAGATACTAGTGTGGCAAGCTCCCTTAAGTTCAAATGGATTATTGAAGGCTCTTATCAAGGAACGGGTTCGGGAAAGGGACTTCGCAATGTTTCTGGCCAATATCCGGAAACGGGAACTTACATCGCAAGGCTTTCGATTGCGGGCGGCGATACAATCACATGTTCTCCGCTGACGGTGACGGTCGCTCCGATTACAGGCTGTAAATGCACGGCTTCTGCGGAAACGGTAGATGTTTCGAATGGCTATGGGCTTGCTAACTGGAATATCTCAGGTTGTGAAAGCCTCCTTGGTATTTCGGCCTATACCTGGTCAAGCGATGTGAACCCGACTTGGGCTAACGCTTCGCTAACGTTTACGGCTGCGGGACAATCGGTAACGCCGACGGTTGCTGTTTCGAACGACAACGGTTCGTATTTGGAAGTGACTTGCCCGACTGTGACGGCTATTCGATCGAATGAGTAGTGAGTGCGCGTGGCGATCACATCTCTAATTTCTCAGCTCTGAAAGCCTGTGTTCAGCTGTAAACAGAATCGGTAGAAATCTTAGGCTGCTTCTCTTTGGCAAAAAATATATTGAAGAAAAAGCTTAGGGAGGCTATATGAAAATTCGCTATCTATTGGGTGCCCTACTTCTCTCTCTTCTGTCTGCCTGTGACGAAGATCTTTCTCCGTCTCCAGTGCTTGAAGAAGAACGGGCTCGCCAGCAGGCGATAGCGGATTCCATTGCGAAAGAAATTGCAATCCAAGATTCGATTGCGTATGAACAGCTTCTGGATTCGTTGGCGGAAGTCGCAAGACGGGATTCCATCATTCGCGATTCGCTTGTGCGCGATTCCATTATCCAAGATTCGATTCGCCAGATTGCGATTCGGGATTCCATTGTTCGCGACTCCATTGTTCGCGATTCTTTGAAACAGGATTCGATCCGGCAGGTTTATGACTTGCAGGATTCCTTGCTCCAATTGGACGTGCATGTCGCGGAACCGACGATCGAACCTCGCCGCGTGGGACCGGTCGGTCAGTACGGTGAAATGAAGGTTGGCTTGAATGCAGACGGCCATGGACGCATTTACGGTTCTTGCCCTGCGTATTCGACACCGGGAAATGAAGTCCAGGTCCGTGGCATGAGCCTTTACTGGAGCCTCATAGAAAACGGCACGGATTTTTACAACGACGAAAAGATTACATGGATGGTCGATTCCATGCACATCGAACTGATTCGTGCTGCAATGGGCGTGGATTTGAACTGGGGCCGTGGCAATTACTTTACGGATACGGAAAAGTATCGCGCCTTCTTGGATTCCACAATCGAATCGGCAATCAAGAACGATATCTATGTGATCGTGGACTATCATTCTCATAAGGCGCATCTCGATCCGAAATCTTCGATGCTCTTCTTTGAATATGTCGCCCAGAAGTGGGGAGCCTATGACAACGTGATTTTTGAAATTTATAACGAACCGACGGATGCGCGTTGGAACTGGATCAAGCTTTATGCAGAAACGGTGATTCCCGTAATCCGCAAGTACTCGGATAACATGGTCATCGTCGGAAGCCCGGCGTGGGATCAGACTCCGGACCTTTTTGTGAAGGAACCGGTGGAAGGCGAAAATATTTCCTATTCCTTCCATTACTATGCGGGATCGCATAAGATTTCGAACCAGGGCATTCGCGCCGAAAAGGCGATGGCGGGCGGTCTTTCCGTGATCGTTTCTGAATGGGGAACGATTAATGCGAACGGCGATGGTGATGTTTCTGAACACAATTCGGAATGGCAGGAATGGGTTGACAAGTTCCAGCTTTCTTCGGCGAACTGGTCGGCTTCCTGTGTGCCCGAGGGAGCATCTGCTTTCGAAAGCCGCAATATGGAGCTCACGGCGAGCGGTCAGTGGCTTGCGGATAGCGTCTTCTCCAAGAATCCGACATTCTATGTGAAGTGCAAATAAGGTTATATTTTTTCAGAAATGAAAAAATATATCGCCCAGATTCTATTCACCCTGACTGTTACTTCTTTCGCATACCTTCCGGGGGAATGGATGTTTCCATCTCTCCCGAATTCAAACGGTCTCTTTGGGAATCCGGCGGGCCTTTCCGCATTCGATTCTCCAGGGGCTGTTTTGAATTTTGGATGTACCAAGGACGATGTTTATGAAATGTCCTTGGGTGCGAACGGCGATTACTTCGGTGCGTCTTTTGAATACCGCTCCGACTATGAAGGAGTCGATGAATCGCGATGGAATTGGATCAGTTCCATTCCGATGCTCGACCGTTTGGCGTTCCTTGGAATTTCGGTGGGTGCATTCCGCAGTGCCGATTTTGACGGAACGGATTTTTCGATGACGCCTGGCATTTTGGTGCGCCCGTTCAACTGGCTCGCTTTGGGTTTTGACAGCCGCCATGCACTGCAGTTCGGCCCAGAAAAGCAACGCCGGATGCAGGAATACGGGGCGACTGTTCGCCTATGGGACGGCTTTTCGGTCAGCTATGCCGGGGTGAACCAGAGCACGCACCGTTTGCTGTTGCAGGCCGATTTGAAGCTCTTGAACGTCGGGGTGCAGATTCCGCTTCACGGTAAGGAAGATTACCGAGTTTATCTTTCGCATGCGTTTGGACGCACGGTCCATGGAACGCTTTCGATTGACAACGATTGGAAGCCTCGCCATTTTTCGATTGGGTATCATTCGGCAAGAATCGCGGATGCGAACATGCTTTCCCGTGTGGTGCGCGTTCCGCTTTCGATGCCTTTGAAGGAAACGGAACAGGGCTTTTCTTTTTTTGGAAAACAGTCGCTCAGCTTAGAATCGTTGCGGGAAAACTTTGAACTGCTCCTTGCGGACGGTAGCGCGGAAGTAATCATTTTTGATTTTTCCGGTTACAAAGCGGGTACCGCGATTTCGAAGGAAATCGAAAGAGGCATTGCAAAGCTCAATACACAGGGGCGTGTTACGGTCGCTTACCTCGACGAGATCCGTCCGACGACGTTGCTTGCGGCAAGTTCCGCGTCAAAGATTGTGCTTGAACCTTCGGCTCGGGTGAATTACCGCGGTGTCGGCGGGGAAGTCCTTTATTACAAAGGCTTTTTTGACTGGATCGGGGTGAAGGTGGAACTTTTGCGTCATGGAGCTTACAAGTCGGCGGTTGAGCCTTACACCGCGGACTCGATGAGCGTCGAAGCCCGTTCGAATTACGAAACGCTTTACAAGGATTGGTGGAGGTCCATGACGGCGGACTCCCGCGTTCGGATATCAAATACGGAATCTTTGGATTCAATGATGGCTCATCCGAGCTTGCTCGCCCAGGATGCGAAAAGGGTCGGGCTTGTGGATACGCTTTTGTACTTGGACGAAGTCGCTCCTTATGTGCTGAAGACGCTTTACGGGATCGAAGCTCCGTTTGTGATGGTCTCGGACTTTGTGCCGAAAGCGGGCTTGCGCATTTTCGACGAGGACTGGCGCCCGCGTTCAAGGATTGCCTTGTTGAATATCGAAGGCTCGATCGTGGACGGTTCTGGCGGATACGATCCGATCACGGGAACACGCAGCACGGGTTCTGCGGAAGTTCTGGACGCCTTGGGAAACCTGATGCATTCTCCGGAGTATTCCGCGCTGATCGTTCGCATCAACAGCCCGGGAGGCTCGGCACAGGCTTCGGATGAAATCTGGCATCGCTTGAGCACGATTGCGAAGACTCGAATGCCGGTGATTGCGAGCATTGGCGACATGGGCGCAAGCGGTGGTTATTACATTGCATGCGGCGCAAATGAAATCATCGCCGAAAAGGCGAGCATTATCGGAAGCATCGGCATTTTTGGCGGCAAGGTCAGCTTTAAGGGTCTGCTCGACAAGCTCAAGCTTCGTATGGAACCGATCAAGACGCATCCGCATGCCGATGCCGAAGGGCAGGGCCGCGAATTTGACGACGAAGAAAAACAGGCATTGCAGAATTACATGGACGCCTTCTACGACCGCTTCCTCGGTGTGGTCAGCGAAGCGACGGAACTTTCGAAGGATTCCTTGGACAAAAGCCTTGCCGGTGGGCGCGTCTTCACGGGCCGTCAAGGGGTTCAAAACGGTCTTGTGCACCGGATTGGCGGAATGGATCTCGCGATAACCGAAGCCAAACGCTTGGCAGGGATTTCGGAGCGTCGCCCGGTGGTCCTCCAGTCGATTCTTACGGATGATTCCTACATCTCTAGGAGCTTTTCGGACCAGATTCGGCTCATGGATTGGCTGAACTCGGTAGAAAAAACACAAGTTTGGGCTCTTTTTGTCGCACCCCCCTTGCCGTTTTAAACATTTTTTCTAACTTTGGGTCAAATCACTGAGCTATGGTGTAATGGTAGCACAACAGATTCTGAATCTGTTTGTCTTGGTTCGAGTCCAGGTAGCTCAATAAGATAGGTCGGTTCTTAGGAATCGGCCTTCTTATTTTTTAAACCCTTCTGAAGTTTCTAATTTAGCCCGCATGGCAGCTCCCGATTTCTTTGCTTTCTACTCGGAATACTTTGGCGAACGTTGGAACGCCTTACTGCCGGCTCTCCGTGGAGAAGCCGTTTACGAAACGATCCAATACCCCGAAAAGGAACCGTATTATCTGGATGAAGCCTCTGCGTTTGCGGCACGAGCTCTTGGCGTAGAACCCGGCATGGACGTTCTCGACATGTGCGCAGCCCCAGGCGGTAAAACGCTCATCCTCGCCCAAGCCTTGCAAGGCAAAGGTTCCTTGCAGTCCAACGACCGTTCGCCCGACCGCAGACAGCGCCTTTCGCATGTGCTCGAAAACACGCTCCCCGAAGAATATCGGAAAATCGTTCAGGTCTCCGGCTACGACGGTGTCCGCTTTGGCATGTACCGCAAGGAAACTTTTGACCGCATCCTTCTCGATGCGCCCTGTTCCTCGGAACGGCACGTGATGGAAAGCGAAAAATACTTAGCCGAATGGTCTCAGAAGCGCATTTCGCACATTGCGATTACACAAGGCTCGCTGCTCGCGAGCGCTGTCGATGCTCTAAAACCGGGAGGCCAAATGATATACAGCACCTGTGCGCTTTCCAAAATGGAAAACGACGACGTGGTGCGCAAAATCTTGAAAAAACGCAAGGGCAAAGTCCGCGTTTTGGAAATGAAGCCAGACATTCCCGGAACGGATCAAACCGAATTCGGCTTGCAAATGCTTCCGGACCGCTGTGCGGGACGAGGGCCTATCTTCTGCGCAAAGCTCGAAAAACTGGAAAACGAAAATTAATTTGTCTGTAATTCGAGACTAGTCGATTTCCACTTCGAAGTCTTTCTTTTCAGTTCCGCAAACGGGACAAACCCAATCCTCGGGCAAGTGTCCAAAGGCGATACCCGGCTCGATGTTGCCTTCCGGATCTCCTTCTGCGGGATCGTAAATGTAACCGCATTCGGTGCAATGATATTTTTTCATCTGAATCTCCTGGATAAAGGTGAATTGATGTTCCCCTTTTTACGATTTAAATTATTTTAACGATGTATGATGTCGTCCTTTAAAATCTTTTTTGCGTCGCTGATGATTCTTTCGGTGGCCGTCTTTGCGCGTGATGTGCCCGTTCGTTTTGTTCTGCTCACCGATTCCGTGGAGCAGGATGCAAAGTTTGTAAAGCTTGAAAAAGATACGGTTTATCTGTTGCCGCTTGATTCCGCAGAGAAGGCGGAAATCCAGAAGGCAGATGAAGCGCTCTTAGACAAGATAGATCCGGATTCTACGGCTTCGGATTCCGTAGAACATGCGGCGGAAGAGTCTTCGAATTATGCGGTCGTCAATTCGGCGGAAGCGGTCGAAGATTCTCTTGCAAGGCTCGACTCGATTGCGGAAGCTGCGCGTGTGGCGGATTCGGTGGCCAAGGCTCAAGCCGCAGCGGAAAACGATTTCGAAACGGCTCTCCTTGCACAGGAACAGCAGGCGGCAGCGGACTCCTTAGCCAAAATCCAAGCGGAGGAAGATTCCATTCGTGCGAAAGAAGTGCAGGATTCGATTGCAAAAGAGGCTGCAATCCCTGTGGAGCAGAAGTACATCAAGTATTACAAGCTTGACTTTAAACGCATGACGAACTTGGAAAACAAGGAACCGGTGAATCTTTCGCTTTCGGACTTTGTCTATACCGAGGATGAAGAGGAATACGAGCCTCTCTATCCGGAAGGAGGTGCGAATATCCTTGTGAGCTCTTACCCGGACAGCTGCGAACTCTTTATCAACGGCGAACCCCTGGAAATGTTTGCCCCGGATACCGTCCAAAAAATCAAGCCGGGTAAGTACACGTTCTCGGTCAAAAAACGTTTGAAGGACGTGGACTGGTGGGGATCGAAGACGGTGAAGATCAATGCGGATTCTTTGAACAAGGTTCACATTGCCGTGGAACGCCCGACGACAAAGCTCACCGTGGCAACGATCCCGGACGGCGTGGAAGTTTATATCGATGAACAGCCGACGGAAAGCGTGATGCCAAAATACCTGACGGACGTGGCGATTGAAACGGAACCGTCGGTCGCGAAAACGGTTTACATGCGCAAGATCGGCTACCTGGATACCGCTGTCACGGTCGAAGTCCGCGCCTTTATGCCGAACCCGATTTACGTGGAACTTGAAGCGGTCGATAATTCAAGCGTTGTGGAAATGCAGCGTGAATATGAACGCGAACGTTCCCGCCGCTACATTGGCCGTGGCCTCTTGTGGAGCTCCATTGTGCCGATAATCGCTGGTGGCGTGTTCTGGTACTTGGCGGAAAGCGATTGGAGCGAAGCGGCGGACAAGAAGACCGCTTACGAGAAGAGCGCCTTTGAAAGCGCCGATACGCAGAAGCTTGTGAAACAGAATAAGGACTTGAACGATTCAGGCGACACGAAGGGTATTGTCGCTCTCGGATTCGGCGTGCTCGGTGTGGGACTTTTTGTGACGGGCTTTGTGCTCGCCTTCTAAGCCTTCAAAAATTTCAACATGGGTGGGGAATTTTAAGCTCTCGGCTTTTTGTCGAGAGCTTTTGCGATGAAAAGAAGGAGAACGCAGCACAAGAGAGGTGCGATCACGTTGTACGGCAAGTGGTACTGCACCGCGTTCGGCGTTGCCATCCACAGGTAGACGCAAATCGTGTGGGCTGTATAGACTTCAAGGCTGTGACGGCCTAAGATTGCGCAAGGCTTCAAGTCGAGCCAGGTGGGCCTATGACGCACGATAAACGAAATGATGCAGACGAAGGCGATAAAGTTTGCAAACCGCAGAATGCCGACGTGGGCCTTGGAAATCAGGATTTCGCTCGGCTGGGGAATTCCCCAAAAGCCATGGGACCAGAAAAAGCAGAAAACGCAAAAGACGAGGGCAATCGGGAAAAGATGGTCGAGGCGTTTCGAAGGCGAAGCCAGCGGGGAATTCGGACGCTTCCACATGGCACTGAGGGCTGCTCCGCTAAAGTATACGAATTGCCACGAGAAAAGATCAAAAAATCCGGGATTCATCCAGCTGGGGAAAACGTGCAGAATCGATTCGCGGAGTGGACCTTGCGACAGCGTCCAAATGCTAAAAGAAATTCCCCAGGCGAGCTTCAAATGACCTCGGGTCATCCAGGGGACGACGAACGATCCAAAAAGAAGAAGAAAACAGTACAGCGGAAGTACGTCGAGCCATTCGGGCAGGTAGGCGAGGGCTGCGATTAAAACAGATCCGCTGAACGGATGTGCGTACAGACCTTTGAAAAAAGGAGCAATCTTGGAAAGAAGCAAGAACGCGGTGAGGGCAAGGAAAATCACCGAGCTGATGTGGAATTTCCAAATGCGAAAGGCGCGCTTGCGCATCCAGCTCGTGTCTTCGCCGCGCGCCGTTTTGCTGATGACGGCGAGCATGCCGACAAATCCCGAAAGAAAGAAGAATCCTTCCGCAGCAGAGAAGAAGCCGAAACTCTGGTACAGCGCATGGCTGATCGGTCCGCTGAAATGGTCCAGCGTCATCTGTAATAAAAGAAGCCCTCGAATGGAATCAAGGGCTTGAATACGTTTTGAATGTGCCACGGGTCGTTTAGAATTCGACGTGTCCGCTCATCCCCATGGAGAAGTGGTTTGCACCTTTACTGCAGATATTGTAACCTGCCCAGAAGATGATTTCCGCTTCGACGGTCGGGTAGAGATAGAAGGACGGGCCGACGAAGTGGCGACTGTCGTTGTGCTGTTCCGTACTCGGATCGTGGAATTCATAGGTAAAGCCCATGGAGAACTTCTTGTGCAGATCCAAGGACGGTTCGATGTAGAACATGCGTTCGTCTTCGGTGAAGGTTTGGTCGACGACGGAAGAATCCTTTTCGGCGAGGAGAGCCTGGTAGTAAGACGCTGCGATGTTGAAGAACTTGTAGTTGAAGGACGGTTCCACGAGGAAGGTGTGGACGCCGTGACCCTTGTACGGGTGTGTACCCCAGGTCGCGTTGATACCGTAACTGAAGAGGTCGCTGCTCTTGGCGTACTGGATTTCGGTACCGAGAGCATAGGTGTAGGAACGGCCGATTTCCTTGCCGAAGACCCAGTCAAGGCTCGGGGTAATCGTGAAGCGTTCTTCCGTCTTGGAAATCAGGTCGAAGCCATAGGTGATGAACGCGGCGAGCGAGTGGGAGTTGTTTTCGGTAGCGCCGATGTAAGCCTTGCCGTTTTCCACTTCGAAGCCGATACCGCGGATGCTCTGATCGCGGAGGATAACCGCATAGTCTTCGGTGTCGCGCCAGTAGTAATAAGAGAAGGAACCTGCATTGTAGGTGAGGTCACCGAACACGATGCGGGCGAGCGGGGTGAACTGCCATGCGAGAGACACTCCGTCAAAGTTAAATCCTGTCCAACGGTTTTCTTTGTCACCCATGGCGGTTGCGCGGTTTTCGTGGCGCACCTGGGAAGCTTCTGTACCGTTTTCCGAGACGTAGTTACTGTGGGTGCGACCCTGGATGCTCACGGAGACGTTTTCGTCGAGAAACACTTTGGATTCGAGCTTAATGTCTTGGTTCGCGGCGTTGGTCGGGCTAAAGTCCTTATCCCAGTAAGAAGCGTAATCGGCATCGATTTCGCCGTGCAATTCAACATCGACTGCGAAAGATGCAGTGGCTGCGGCAAGAACAAAAAGGCTAAGGTGCTTGATCATAGTTTCCTTTGCGTAAAAACTCATTTGGGCTTCAAAATAGAAATATGCACGAAAAGAATCCATCAAGTAGGGGTCCCTTTTTTGTAAATTAGGCCTATTATGGGACTTTTCCAAAAAATTTTGACGACTGCGATCACGGCTTTGGCCGTAAACGCTTTGGCTGCTCCGGCGGATTCCGTCATGACGCTTTCCAAAAAATGGTTCGATTCGGGCAAAGCCTGGAATTTTGACTTTAAAATCCGCGTGGATTATGCAGGCTCTCCGCAGACCGGTTACCAGAGCGGGAACTTGCTTGTGACCGGCAAAGACATGTTCCGTTTGCAGCTCCAGGGAATGGCTATCTATTGCGACGGTACGAACTTTTGGCAGTGGAACCAGGAACAGCGCCAGGTCCTGCTCAAGCTTTTAGAAGACATGGAAAGCAATATGCACCCGTCGGAGATCCTGTTTAAGTATCTCCAGTGCAAGCCTCTTTCGATGAAGCAAGACAAGATCGGTAAAAAGTCGGCGAACGTGATTACCTTGGACGCTTCCAAATATGGCAAGGATTTTGCCGAAATGGAAGTTTGGCTTTCGACAAAAGACGCTTCTCCGCTGCGCCTTGTATCGGTCGATCGCCTGGGAAATGTCTCTACTTATGAAGTTTCGAACTTGAAGCGTTTAGATAAAGTGAACAAGGAAGACTTTATTCTGAAACCGGAAAAAGGCGTCGACGTCATCGATATGCGCTAGGAGGGGAAATGAAGCGTTTGAAAAAAGCGATTCTTGAGCTTGGACTTTTCGCCGTCTCTGCGTTTGCGGCTAAAGGGGAAAGCTTTGTCAGTAATTTCACGTATGCGGCAGGACCTACATCTACGACGGGTTCGATCTGGGTCGTGAGCCGTGGCAATGCGGGCAGCGGACTTTCGCTCGTTTCGCTTTCGCCGACTTCGGGAACGGTTTCGTATTCCATTACGGCGACGGAACTTTTGCCGGATTCGCTGACACCGGTACAGGATGGGGTCTTTTCGGATGTGACGGCGGAACACCGTCGCACGCCTTTTGCAAATGCGGGCAAGCTCGGATTTGTCGTACCGCTGATAGCGGAAACCGATTCGGGCTATTTGGCTCCTTATGGTTATTTTAGCGCTCGCACGGCAAATGCTGTGACGGCAAAACCTCTTCCGGCTCCGAAGGGGGAATTCCCGGAACTTTCGGAAATGTCTCATGCGGTTTCCGCCTTTGTGTACGATTCGACATCGAGCGTCTTGTGGATGGCTCGCGGCATTTACGGGGTGGCGAAGGAAGACGTAAGCGGTGGGATCAACTCTCCGAAACGTTCGAATTTCGTGGTGAACAAAAAGAGCTTGACTCTCGATTCTTTGAAGTCCTCTTCGGTCGTGGATACGGTGAACAATCCGGCGGTGTTTGGCATGGCCCGTTCTTTGGATGGAACTTTTTACCTGGCGACGGCGGGTGGGCTTTTTACGCTCGATATTTCAAATTTTAAGCTCAAGGCTTCAGGCGTAAAGGGCCTTGATACTTCTCGTGTAACTGGCGTCTGGATCGGTGGAAATCCGGAACAGATCATTGTGGAAACGAGCAAGCGTGGCAAGTCCAGCACGGAAGATAAACTGTGGCGTTCTTATAATGGAAAGGCTTTTGCCGAAGTCGTGTTCCGCGATACCACGGGCAAGGCTCAAAAGAATATTTACGACAAGAATGACTTTACGACAAGTGATGTCGCCTTTATCGGTGACAGGGCGTTCCTTTCGGTTCAGGCGGTGGAAGGAAGCGCAAGCGGTCTTTTGAAACTCGACAGCATCGGTGCAATTCCGTATGACGATGAAGATAACCAGTGGCTTTACGGCTTGAACGCAGGCGTGGTCGATCGCAACGTAGAAGTGACGTCCATCGCAGCCTTCCCGATGACGGCCAAGATAACGGGCCTTGTCGCTTGTACGAATGGCGCGGGCATTTCGGTTTCGGCGGACACGGGAAAAACCTGGACGCACATCATGAAGCAGACGGCCCTCAAGGATAACTTGGGTTCGATCCGCATGATTCCTTCGGTCATCGGTGCGGATAACCAGTCCTTGGTTTCTTACAAGGTGAGCAAGAATTCAAAGATTACGATTGAAGTCTTTAGCTACGATATGCGTCGCGTTCGCACAATCGTCAAGGACGCAGAACGCGCGGCCAGTGCAACGCGTAGCACACTTGCTACGGAAGATTATTGGGATGGCCGTGATAACGCCGGCAATGCGGTGGCGATGGGCATTTATTATGTGCGCGTGAAGGATAATCACGGGCATGTCGGTTGGGGCAAAGTGATGACCGTGGGAGGCAAATAAGATGAAGCGTTTATTTGTACTCTTTTTTTTGATGGCTTGTGCGAGTGTTTTTGCCGATAAGAAGGCGGCTCTTGGCGGCATGGACGGTTTTGTGGAACGTATGGCGACCGGTGGCCGTGAACTCGGACGTGGAAACATCGGTGCTGCAGATACGTCGGCAATGCCTTCGGCGTATTTTAACCCGGCCCTTCTCGCGTTCCGCAGTAATGTGGGATACGCCCTTGCGGCGGAAAAGCGCGATCTCGATCGCGCGGGCGGATCGCTTGGCATTGAATCTTCGGTGGGAAAACGGATGGGCATTGGCGCTGCGGTTTTGTACCGAACCGATTTGGACTTTGAAGTCATCAACAGCGATGATGAAACGGTCGGCAGTGCGCAGCCCTACTTTACGACGACTTACATCGGCGTCGGTTATCGTTTGACCCGTAAAGACGGTATCGGCTTTTCTTTGGCGATGAGCTACGACAACCTGGATATTTCGGGCGACTATGAAGATGCGGATCTCGTGGATTCTTACCAGAGCCCTGTCGTTTTGAACCTTGGCTGGCATCGCGAATGGAACGAACATTGGTCGACTGCAGTCGTGATTCGCAACTTGAGCTTTAGCAAGAACCTTTCGGCAAAATGGACTCGCAATGCTTCGAATGACAATTCCGTGGAGCAGAGCGAAGGTGTGCGCCCCAAGGTTCTGCAGATCGGTCTCGGTTACCATACGAAACTTTTAGAACGTCCGATTTCCGTTTGGATGGAAGCGCTCGATTACCAGGTTGCGGATACACTCCTCGTTTTTGACCCGGATTGGCATATTTGGACGGGTCGTTTTGGTATGGAATGGGAAGCTCTTGAAAATTTGATTGTGCGTGGCGGTTTTGACGAATTCAACTATACGTTTGGTTTGGGCTACAAATTCAGTCTGCGTTTGGGCAAGAGAAAGTACTTCTTCCAGATTGATTATGCTCTGGTTTATGAATCTCAGGCGGAACTTTGGAACCCGTTGAGCTTCGGTTTCCGCGGTTGGCTATGATGAACGGGACTTCATTAAACTAACTTTGAAATATGATGGCAGAAGAAATCGAAAAAAACGCATCGAAGTTCGGTCCGCGCTGGCAGCGTAAAAAAGAAGATCGCCCCCAAGAAATCTTGGATGCGGCGGTGGAACTTTTTGTACAGCAGGGCTTTGCGGCTACGAAGGTGAGCCAAATCGCTCGCAAGGCCGGTGTGACGCCGGGAACCTTGTATGTGTATTACAAGAACAAGGAAGCGATTCTGCAAGAAGTCGTGATGAAGGCTCTGAGCCCTATCTTTTACGATGCGGATTCGATTTTGAACAATTATGCAGGAACGGCCAAGGACCTGGTCTCCATTTTGATTGAAAAGTGGTGGAACGCAGTCGGCGGCGAAAGCAAGATTTCGGGCATTCCAAAACTCATCAGTGCAGAAGCTTCGAATTTCCCGGAACTTTCTGATTTCTACAAAAAAAACATTTTGACTCCGGCTTACAATTACATTCGCCTAGTATTAGAATATGGCATTAAGACAGGCGAATTCCAGATAGAAAATGTGAACGCAGTCGCCTATACGATTTTGTGCGCTTTCCACGGGGCTGTTTTGGATGCTCATTCGTTTAAAATCGCTGCTTCGAATGGTGTTCAGGTGGGACTCTTCAAGGGCATGTTCCACGACCTGGTGCTTCACGGCATTTTAAAGACAAAGTAATTTCCAAATGATCCGTTCGCTCTCCCTGCTCTCCTTGCGTAATTTGCACGAAGGCCATTGGGAATTCGGCGACGGGATTACTGTTATCTGCGGAAAAAATGGCATCGGAAAGACGACCTTGCTCGAAGCGATTCATTTGCTTTGTGAAGGATATTCTTTTCGCACGCATACGCTTTCGGATTTAATCGGCTGGAATGAACCGGAATTGATTTTGCGCGGGCAGCTTGCGGAATCGTCAAGCGCGGATCGCCTTTATGAACGCGCCCTTTCGGTTCACAGGACCAAGGGGACGACGGTCAAAAAGGACGGCGTCCTTTGTAAAAGTGTCGGTTCCTTTTTTGGAACGATTCCTGCGGTGATCATGCAGCCCGCCGATATGGAAATGGCACGAGGGGCACCCGAAATCCGCAGGCGTTACCTCGATGAACTTCTCTGCTTTCGCCATGTGCGGAATGCGGACTTGCTTCGCCGTTACCGTCGCATTCTTGCAGAACGCAATCAATGGCTGAAACAGAATAAGCTCGGCGAAGCGGTCGGCGGGGAAGAACTTTTTTCCGTTCTCACGCAACAGCTGATAGACCTTGCGGTTTCTGTTTGGAAGGAACGCTTGGAACTGGTGCAAGAAATCGCACCCGCCATTTGCCGCTATTACGAAATGCTCGCCGGCAAAGGCGATGAAGTTTCGGTCGCTTACAAAAGTTCCGTGGCACAGGAAGGCTTTTCGGAAGAAGCGCTGCGTGAAGCTTTTGTCGAAAAAATGGACACGCTCGACATTGCCGAACGTTTGCAGGGAATTTCCCTCGCAGGGCCTCACAAGGACGATCTTCTTTTGTCGTTGCACGATCATGAAATGCGCTCTTCCGGTTCACAGGGGCAGTGCCGCAGCGCGACAATCGCTTTAAGATTCGCCGCTTCGGACATTGCAAGCGCACATCTCGTCAAACCGGTACTGCTCTTGGACGATATCTTTGCCGAACTCGACAAGAGCCGCCGTGGAGCGGTTGCTGACGTGATACGAGAAAAGCAGTGCCAGGTTTTTGTGGCGACGCCCCGTGCCGAAGATCTTCCGTTTAAAGCGAATGCGAAAATCGTGATGGATTCGCAATGCTGAAGGGGATTATTGTGACTACCGCAGTAATTCACGAAATCAATTTGACATCGTCCTTGCGTTTTTCCAAAAGCCTTTGATAAAAAGGGTAAAGAAAACTGTCGTAAGAAATTTGTCCAAAAAGGATTGCCTTGGAGTGCATCGCGGCAATATCGTTTACAAAGCGGTTCGTCGCCGCGTTAAAATGATCCCGATGGAAAAAGCTTGCGATCAAAAGTCTGCCTTCGTCGATTGCGCGGTCTTCTTCGCGGCTTAAATATTCGGGTAGGGATTTTCCGAGGAGCCAAACCGCCTTGCCGCCGTTTTGCAGAACGTAGTGTAAAAAGCATTTTTCCGCCTGGGAATGGAATGGCCCCGTGAAGCAAACTTCGGACGGGGATTCTTTGACCCATTCGAGAACTTTTTGAACAAATTCTCTTTTTGCTTTGCGCGAAAGAAAAACGGCGATTTTCGGCTCGCGCCATAATTTTTTGTTTCCGAGATTTTCCATGCATACCTCCGTGTTGAAAAAGGAAAAATTCTCCTTCTTTAAAGACGTTTTTGTAGGCCAAACGTCTACGCAAAAAGTGAAAATTTTTGGTTTCTTATGTACATTTTAGCTATGGCACGTGCACGTAAATCGATCCGTCCGGATCCGTATCAAAGACCTTTCCTTGAAAAGCTTTCCCCAGAACAGAGTAAACCGGGAGAACTTCCGCAATTTTTGGAAGCGACCCGTGCGAATTACGATTTGCACAGTGCATACGGGGCTGCAGGCGACCAGCCTTCGGCTATTCAGAATTTGACCGAAGGCTTTGAACGCGGGGAACGTTTTCAGTGCCTGCTCGGTGTGACGGGTTCCGGCAAAACGTTTACCATGGCGAACGTGATTAAGAACGTGGGGAAGCCGACGCTCGTTTTGACGCACAACAAGACGCTTGCCGCTCAGCTGTATCAGGAATTTAAAACGTTTTTCCCGAATAACGCCGTGGAATATTTCGTGAGCTACTACGACTACTACCAGCCGGAAGCTTACATCGTCCACACGGACACCTATATTGAAAAAGACGCGGCGATCAATGACGAAATCGACAAGCTCCGTTTGCGTGCGACGAGCAACCTTTTGACTCGGCGTGATACGATTATCGTGGCGAGCGTGAGTTGCATTTACGGCCTGGGCTCTCCGCGGGAATATTTTGATTTGATGGTGCGCCTCAAAGTGGGGCAGGGGATTGAACGCGATACGATTTTGATGCAGCTTGTACATATCCAGTATCAGCGAAATGACTTTGCTTTGGAACGCGGATCGTTCCGCGTGCGCGGTGACGTGATTGAGGTTTATCCGAGTTACGATGACGTGGGAATCCGGATTGAACTTTTTGGCGATGAAGTCGATCGCATTTGCCGATTTGACTTGATTACGGGGGAAGCGAAGGAATCCTTGCCGGACATTCGCATTGCACCTGCCCGTCACTTTGTGACGCGGGAAGATACGCGCGAACGCATCGCTCAGGATATTCAGTTGGAACTGAATGAACGCTTGGAACAGCTGACGAAAGAAGAAGCCTCGTTCCGCAAATCGGGCAACACTTCGGAAGCGGATGCGCGTGTGCTCGCGAGAGCTCGCCTGGAAAGCCGTACCAAGTACGATATGGAAATGATCCGTGCCACGGGCATCTGCTCGGGCATTGAAAATTATTCCCGCATTGTGGAACAGCGCATGCCGGGAACGCGTCCGTTTACGCTGCTCGATTACTTTGGCGAAGATTGGCTTTTGATGATCGATGAAAGCCATGTGAGCGTTCCGCAGATCGGTGGCATGTCGGAAGGCGACAAGTCCCGTAAAACGAATCTGGTGCAGTACGGCTTCCGTTTGCCGTGTGCTTTGGATAACCGCCCGATGAACTTTGATGAATTCGAAGCGATTTATCCGCAGCAGGTGCTGTTTGTGAGTGCGACGCCGGGTGAATATGAACTTGAAAAAACGGGCGGCGCGGTTGTGGAACAGATCAACCGTCCGACAGGCCTTCTCGATCCGAAAATCGAAATGTACCCGGTGCAGGGTCAGATGGATGTGCTGCTCAAGCGCATTTCGGAAGTGACGGCTCGGGGTGAACGCGTCTTGGTGACGACGCTGACAAAGAAAATGGCGCAGGACCTGACCGACTTCCTCATTTCGGTGAACGTGAAGGCGCGCTATTTGCACAGCGAAATCAAAACCTTGGAACGTCACAAGCTGTTGCGCGGACTGCGCAAGGGAGACTTTGACGTGCTCGTCGGCATTAACCTTTTGCGCGAAGGCTTGGACCTGCCGGAAGTTTCTCTCGTCGCCATCCTCGATGCGGACAAGGAAGGCTTTTTGCGCAACTACCGCAGTCTCATTCAGACGATGGGACGCGCGAGCCGTAACGTGAATGGAACGGTGATCCTTTTTGCGGACGTGATGACGGAAAGCCTCGACAAGGCTCTGGCAGAAACCCGCCGTCGTCGAGAAGTTCAGGAAACGTTCAACGCCGAACATGGAATTGTGCCGAAATCCGTGAGCCGCAAACTGGAAGATGACCTCGAAATGGTCGATCCGCTCGGCGAAATCATGGGCAAGGGCAAAAAGCCCAAAAAAGGCAAAAAATCAGAACTTTCCGGTCCGCCGGAGGCAGACGATTCGGATGAAAGTGCGACACTTGAAGAACTCGAAGCGAAGATGAAGGCGGCTGCCGCCCGTCTCGATTTCGAAGAAGCGGCCCGTTTGCGCGATATTATCCGTGACCGAAAGGATTAATTCCTCTTTACGTTCGTTCTTTTGTGTAAAAATTTGTGTATTTTCACTAAGAAATTACAACGAGGAGTCTTATGAATTTCAAAAAAATGATGTTGGCTTTAGGTACGCTTGCGTCCTTCGGTTTAGTCGCTTGCGGTAGCGATTCTTCTTCTTCGGGTCCGGAGTCGGATCGCTCGAGCAGCAGTGCAGAACATATCGTTCTCCCGGAATCCAACGGTGACTCGCTGATTACGGTTTCGAGCTTTAAGGCGGGTTATGCGACGGCAACGTCTTTGAAGTTTACCGGCTCGATCGCCGCGGTTTTGAACATTGACACGACGACCGTGATTGACTCGGTGCAGTTCAAGCTCGGCAACGAAAGTGGCAACGCTTCTACTTCGGACTTTAGCTTTACGCAGCTCACGGAATCGGTTCCGATGCTTTCGATTGGCTCTGTGTTGAATCCGACTCTCGACATTTCCTCGATGGCGGAATGCGGTTCCTTTACCGTATACCTCATTGTTTACGGTCACAACAATGATTTGAAACTGGTGGCGAAGGATTCGACAGTCTTTACCCGTTCTGCAAGTCAATGTGCGACGGAAGAATCCAGCAGCTCTGTGGCAGCTTCCGAAGACCCGCAACTCACCGCTTGGAATGTGACCCTTTCGACGGTCGTGACCGAAGCGAATGCGGTGGATCTGGATTCCAAGACGACGTATTTGAGCACGGATCTCGTGGCAAATGCGGCTGACATCGACCTTTACATTGCACGTGAAGC
>NZ_JALFIA010000048.1:0-35618 GCF_022776125.1 Hallerella sp.
AAAGTGGCCAATAACGAATACAAACGTTGGCCCGTTTTAAAGGAACATTCCATTTGGCCCTTTTCAAAGGGTTATGACAGTTATACCGAATCCGTAGATTCCCTTAAAAGTTGGATTGTGCAGCGCATTGAATGGATGGACGGCTCTCTTTAGTATCAGAGGATTTATGATTTTATTCTACATTGCTTTTTTCATCTTATGCATTTACAGAATTCAAATCAGTAAGACGTCTTTCTTTGATGACGTCCTATCCAAAGACCGCTGCAACGCAATCAAAGGCCTTTTTATCCTTTTTGTATTTGTCCGGCATCTTTTGCAATACATTGAAAAATCCGGATACATCGGTTCCCCTTTTTGGGACAAGCCTCTTCTCTTGATAGACCAAAAATTAGGGCAACTGATTGTGGTCATGTTCCTTTTTTATTCTGGATACGGAGTGATGGAATCTATCCTGAAAAAAAAGGATTCCTATATCCTTTCTATGCCCAAAAACAGAATTCTCCCGACATTCATGAATTTTGCCGTAGCTGTTTCCGTTTTTGCCATTGCCGATTTAATTCTAGGAAAAGTCCTAACAATACCCACATATCTACAAGCTCTTATCGGTTGGATAAGCATCGGTAACAGCAACTGGTATATATTCGTTATTATCCTCTGCTATATAATCACATTCATTTCGTTTGTCATTTTCAGAGAAAGGAATCTCTCTTTACATCTCCGAGGATTATTCATCCTGTTCCTTTCTCTCTGCTCCATTTTCATTCTTTCCCATTACCAAAAGCCTCATTGGTACAACACTATTTTAGCATTTTCATTCGGTATTTTCTTTTCTATTCACAAGCAAAAATTGGATTTCCTCATTCGAAATCATTACAAAAAAATCTTACTTGCTTTATTTATACTCTTTATCGCCTTAAAGGCAATCCACAGTGATTTTCTGTACTTAAAATACAATTTAACGGCTTGCATTTTCGCCTTGCTCATCGTCGCCTTATCGTATAAAATCAAAATTGAAAATGAGCCTTTAAAGTGGCTGGGCATGAACCTGTTCCCGCTTTACATATATCAAAGGCTCCCGATGATGATTTTATACAGCATCAACAACGGAGAATTCGTCAAATCACACGCTTACATTTACATGGTCCTTTGCCTTTTGTTCACAATCGCCATCGCGTTCTTATTCCGTTTTTGGCAGTACACCCCTAAAAAGGCAGCATCCAAGTCTAGCCGATAAACGATCATAGTCTTTAATTCTATATTGGAAATTGGAGATACTATGAATATTGCGCTGATTTTTGCTGGCGGGGTTGGTTCCCGGATGAATTCAAAAGAATTGCCAAAACAGTTCCTTCGAATCTATGACAAGCCCATCATCGTGCACACGATTGAGCATTTTGAAAAAAACGCTCAAATAGACGCGATTGTCGTCGTATGTGTCTCGGATTGGATAGACTACTTCAAAGAATTAGTATTCAAATATCACCTGCAAAAAATTCGTCGCATTGTACCAGGCGGGAAAACCGGGCAGCTTTCCATCTACAATGGATTGCTTGCGACAAAAGAAATCGCTCAAGACGAAAAAAACGTCGTCTTGATCCATGACGGAGTCCGTCCGCTCATCAACGAAAATCTTATTTCTCGAAATATTGAATCTGTCCAAAAATACGGATCCTCCATTACCAGCGGCATCGTTAAAGAAACGATCGTCGAAATCAACGATGATGGCGACATCAAAACAGTCCCCGACCGTGCCCATTCTCGTGTCGCAAAAGCGCCCCAATGTTTTTGGCTGGACGATATTTTGTCGGCACATCATAAAGCACTCGATGCCGGCAGGGATGACTTTATCGACTCCTGTTCCATGATGCAGTACTATGGATTCCATCTTCACATGATAGATGGTCCTTACGAAAACATCAAGATTACAACCCCTGAAGACTTTTATACCATGCGAGCGGTCCTTCAAGTTAAAGAAGACGCCCAAATTTACGGCATCAATGCATGAATCATCCTGAAATTTTTGAAAAAGATTTAGCGAGCATCGCGGCTCAATTTAAGGAAAGCATCCATCTTCTTGCCGGGAAATCCATTCTTGTCACAGGAGCTACTGGACTCATCGGGTTCAATCTTCTTTCTGCTTTGCTGAAGATCGAAGACGAAAACGCTCTCGGAATGAAAATCACAGCCGTCATCCGCAACGAGGAAAAGGCCCAGAATCTGTTCGGAAATAAATTCAACCGAATTCGATTTGTCGTCTCTGACATCAGAAAAAAAATTCACATCGACAGTCCAATTGACTACATCGTACACGCAGCAAACCAAACGTCCAGCAAAGCGTTTGTTTCTGAACCAGTTGAAACAATTCGCACTGCCATAGACGGCACCATAAATATGTTGGAACTCGCACGAGAGAAACAAGTTTCTTCTTTCGTCTTTCTCTCCACTATGGAAGTTTATGGAATGCCCCATACCGACGAAAAAATTTCAGAAACGCATTCAACGGATCTAAATACGATGAGCGTTCGCACGTGCTACCCAGAGAGCAAGCGGCTGTGCGAATCCCTCTGTTCCAGCTACGCTTACGAATACGGTATCTCTACAAAAGTACTTCGTCTCACGCAAACGTTTGGACCAGGCGTGGACTACAATGACGGAAGAGTTTTCGCAGACTTCGCGAGATGCGCGATTGAAAAAAGAAACATTATTCTGCACACGAAAGGCGAAACCAAGCGTAATTACCTCTACACAGCCGATGCTGTTTCCGCCATCCTTTTCGTTCTTCTAAAGGGAAACTCTGGTGAAGCTTATAACGCCGCAAACGAATCCACTTATTGTTCTATTTCTGAAATGGCAAATGTCGTGGCCAAGCACTGCGCCGGTGGCGATATTCAAGTCGAAATTCAAGAAGCAGACTTGATTCAATTCGGTTACGCACCGACATTGCACATGAACCTAGACACAAGCAAGCTCCGAGCTCTCGGTTGGTGCCCAACCCAAGATTTGTCGTCCATGTTTGATCGTTTAATTCAAACTATGGCATAGCAGATGAAAAAAATCGCAATTTATACAGCCCTAACCGGTCAATATGATCAGTTAGAAGATCCTAAGGTCATCGATTCTCGATGCGACTACATCTGCTTTACAAACAATCCGCCTGCACTGGCCAATTCCGTTTGGCAATTCCGACAAATTCCAAACGTATCCACAAATCAGGTTCTGCTTTCTAGATACCCCAAAATGCACCCGCATTTACTTCTGTCCGACTACGATTACAGTGTCTATATGGATGCCAACATTCAAATTATCGGCAAAGATTTTTACACAAGAATTTTTGATAAAATTGAAAAGGGAGTAATTCTTTCTGGGATCAAACACCCATTCCGCGATTGCCCTTATGACGAAGGCTACGTTGTTTTCACTTACAACCTAGACAAAATCAGCAATATCTTGCGCACTCTGCTTTTTCTAAAGAAACAAGGTTTTCCTCAACACTATGGCATGTTTGAGGCCAACGTCATTCTGCGAAACAACCAGAGTGAAAAAATCAAAAAACAGTGCGAGGAATGGTGGGACCTCATCAACCGCTTTTCCCGGCGAGATCAGCTGACCTATCCATACACCTTATGGAAAAACAGCATCCCTTTCGACTACATCATTCCAGAAGGGCAATCCGCACGGAATTACAAAGCTTTCGCCTTCACATCCCATCTACGCAAAAAAAACATTTGGGGTAAAAAATTAAAGAGAATTGGAAAACTCATTTATAACCTCATTGTCAACTTATTCCATCGATTCCGCAATCAGTTGCCGGCATAACACATTCGCCCCCCCAAAAAAACTGTCCACTGGCCTCGGAGAATATAGGTCGGAGTCATCGTTTCCCCGTGTACGCTGCACTTACAACGGAGAGTTCCTTCATTGCTCTGCCGACGACATCGGGACTCGACTTCCGCTCGTTCCTTCTCTAGAAATCACGGAGCTCGTTAACATTCTCGATGCTTTCGCCACTGGAAAAGTAGATGGCGACCAAGGCCTCATCAATTTAGATTTGATTTAACTTAGATTGAGTTACCTCGGAAACTAAGGAAAATACATATATCTTCTTTTATCGTTAATTAGTTTGCGACAAAAGAAACTTATACTAACTTATGGCCCTGCCAAGAAGAAGCATTGTCAAGAAAGAAATCCTAGGCACTCATTTTATTAGCCTCATATGAGCAACACCAAACAGGTAATACTATGGTACAACTGGATTTCCGAAAACAGCTGTGCCTGAGAAAAAGACTCGGTCAAACGCAACCATTTTTTACCCAATACCGAAAATGTCCCGAACACCTGTACCAAGTCCAATCAGTTTAATGAATCCAGCGATTTTATTAGACGGTTCGGTCCCAAGAACGAGCCTATATTCGAATTTGGGAATAGGAACGGATACCCGAAATTCGACTGCAGTGGTCCCCTCGCTTGACACCCTCCTACCCCCAATGTATATTTCAGTTAGAGATACATCTTTGCCCTCGGTGTACGTGGTATGGTATGAAAAAATTAAAGCAGTTTATCAGGAATCATATTCCTGATTCCATATATCTGAAGCGACGATTCATGCATTACATGGGACGTCCCCTGGATCTAGCCAATCCAAGGACATTTAACGAAAAGCTCCAATGGCTCAAGCTCTACAACCGTAACCCCCTCTACACCACCCTGGTAGACAAGGTTGCTGCCAAAAAATGGGCCACCGAAAAACTCGGAGAGCAATACATCATCAAGACACTTGGCGTGTGGTCCCGCTTCGACGACATCGATTTCAACAAGCTTCCAAACCAGTTCGTCCTGAAATGCAACCACGACTCGGGTAGCTACGTCATTTGCAAGGACAAGAAAAAACTGGACTTGGCCCAGGCCAAAGCCAAGCTGGACGGGGGACTAAAAAGAAACTTCTATTACAAATTCCGTGAATGGCCTTACAAGAACGTTCCCCCACGCATTATCGCCGAAGAATACATGGCCGACAAGAATGGTGTTCTGGTGGACTACAAGTTCGCCTGTTTCCATGGCCAGGTAGACAACGTCATGGTGTGCCTAGACCGCCACATCAACGACGTTAAGTTTTATTTCTTTGACAGGGACTGGAATCTGAAACGGTTGAACGTCCGGGGCAAGAACGCCCCCGAAGGCTTTACTATCCCCAAGCCCCCCTGCATGGACGAAATGTTCGACATTGCCACCAAGCTTTCCGAAGGCATTCCCTTTGTACGAGTGGACCTGTTCGAATGCGACGGCAAAATTTACTTCGGCGAAATGACATTTTTCCCGGACAGCGGATTCGACGCCAACCTTTTACCCGAAACGGATCTCTATTTCGGACAGATGATTGATCTAGATAAAGTTGCAAGGAGATAATTATGAAAACCGTAGGTTTTCCGATCAGCCACAAAGAAAACGAGAACCGCAGGGCCATTGTTCCAAATGACCTAAAACGGCTCTCCCATCCGGAACAGATCTCTATCGAAACCGGTTTCGGTGACGTACTGGGTCTCACCGACAAAGATTTCAAGGCAACCGGTTGCCATATCGCAAGCCACGAGGAAGTACTCCAAGCCGACATCATCTGCGATCCCAAGGTGGGCGACGCTGACTATCTGGAAAAGCTCCATAAAGGCCAAACCATTTTCGGCTGGGTACACGCCACCCAAAATCGGGATATTACCGACAAGATTATCGCATCGGGACTGACCGCCTACGCCTGGGAACATATGTTCGAAAACGGTCGGCATACCTTCTGGTTCAACAACGAACTCGCCGGCGAAGCCGCCGTCATACACGCCTTCCAGTGCTATGGAAGACTCCCCTTCGGTCTGAAAGTCGCCGTTATTGGCAACGGCAACACCGCCCGAGGAGCGGTACGGGTGCTGAACATGCTGGGCGCACACGTAATGCAGTACAGCCGCAAGACCGAACAACTGCTCCGTGACGAAATCGGCAACTACGATGTGATATTGAACTGCATCCTATGGGATGTTAACCGCAAGGACCACATTGTGTCGAAGTCCGACCTGAAGCGAATGAAACGTGGCTCCATGATTATCGACGTCAGCTGCGATAGGCACGGAGGTATTGAAACCAGCATTCCCACCACCATCGAAAACCCCACCTACGTGGTGGCCGGCGTGACCCACTATGCAGTGGACCATACTCCATCCCTATTCTACAAGACCTTCTCCTACGACAACTCCAAGGTCATCTACCCCTACATTGAGAAACTGATGACCGGAGAAATCGACAAAGTGCTGCAGGACTCCCTGATCTTTGAAAACGGCAACATTATCGACCAGGAAATCATCCGATTCCAGAACAGGTAAACACTTTTATTAAAAAAGTTGACAAAACAACTTGCCAATTCTCTTACATATTGGGCACTAGTCTACATTCTGCCGTTGAATAACCTCGAAACTAATTTTCACGGCGAAAAGGCTTAACGACTTTTTCACATTGCTCTAGAAAATCACCTATAACCTCGATGCCGCAATAAGTTGCCGGCATAACATATTCGCCTCCCCCCCCAAAAAAAAACTGTCCCCTGGCCTCGGAGAATATAGGTTGCATCTCTTGGAGCTATTTGGGGCGATTACGCACAATCTTAGATACACGCGTTGGCACGACACGTCAGAGGTGAGTCAATGAATCGTGCGTGACGATGGCGCCCGTAGATGTATTCGCCATTGAAAAGGTCACTATCGTGGTTTTGACGGAGAGTTCCTTCATTGCCCTGCCGAGCCTATTTTCTAGCAGTTTCGGCAAACCGCTCTTGGAAAGTAAGTTCAAAACGCATGCGAGACCGCCGAATACCGTAAATTTGCCGTTCTATGTTTCTATATTAACTATTGCCGTTTGGATTTTAAATTCTTTGTTGAATATCATCAATTTAGATGAAAAACGACATTTTTTCAAACCCTCGACAAACCTTTATTTTTATAGTCTTCAAATGGGATTTGATTTAACTAAGATTGAGTTACTGCGGAAACTTGGTTTAATGGAATTATTAAAGCTCTTTTTATCGCATCAAATCGTCAAAAAAAAAGATGCTGAGACAAAATTTGTTTTTTTCGACAGGGATTTCAATCATCTCCCTTTTACAAATGGGCATCCAAATTCAGCAATTCCTATTCAAAGACCTCGTTTATTCAATGAAACGACAGCTTTTGCAGAACAATTGGCAGAGAACATTCCTCATGCTAGAATTGTTCTGTATGAAATAAACGGAAAAAATCTATTTCGGCGAGCTCACTTTCTTTCACTGGGGCGGATTTCTTCCATTCAACCCGTTTGAATGGGATTGCACATTTAGATCCTGGATAACAAATGTCTGAGAAAAAGCGTTTTTTCATCAACAGCATCGCACAGTTTATTTCCTTTGCCGTCGGGCTTGGAATAACCTTTTTCCTAACTCCATTTATTGTTGAAAAGTTAGGAGCAGATGCCTATGGTTTTGTCGGACTGGCCAGCAGCTTTGTAAGCTACGCACAACTGATTACAACGGCGCTGAATTCCATGGCAGGAAGATTCATAACTATCAGCGTCCACAAAGGGGATATTGAATCCGCGCGAAAATATTTCAGTTCCGTTTTTGGGGCAAATCTTATAACGGTCGCCATTTTGAGCATCGCTTCGATTGCGATTATATTCCATCTGGAAAACATCATCCATATTCCTGACAATTTGATAAATGATGTCAAGCTCTTATTTACGCTGTCATTTCTCAATTTTTTTGTCAGCTTGATTTTCAATGTCTATAACGTCTGTACATTCATCAAAAATCGTCTCGATCTTTCTTCCTCTCGAGTTATCGTTTCCGACATTATTCGTTGCGGATTACTTTTCACCTTATTCTTTTTCTTTGCTCCTGCGGTATGGTATATAGGAATTGTCGCCACCATCTGTTCCGTCTACGTTGCCATTACTAACCTTCATTTTCGAAACGCCCTAACACCGGAATTATATGTCCAACGGCAATATTTTGATTTTGCAAAAATCAAAGAACTTTTAAGTGCAGGAGTATGGAATGTTATTTCTAAAATAAACGGAATCCTCGGGCATGGCCTGGATTTACTAATCGCGAATCTTCTGATCGGAACAACCCCAATGGGTATTATCGCCATTACCCGAAGGGTTCCTTCCATTATGCTCACTTTTTACGAAAGAATCAATGCGGTTTTCGCTCCGAACTGGACCAAATTTTATGCACAAGGAGACCGGGAGCGTTTTCACAAACAGTTGCTCCAATCCATCCGTTTTTTTGGAGTAATTTCATTTATCCCTCTCTCCATATTATTTATCTATTGCGATTGGTTTTACAGTCTTTGGCTTCCAAATCAAAATGCACATCAACTATACATACTGACAATTGTCGCCTGTGTAGACTTGCCCTTTGCCATGCCTCTGCAACCCATCTACAACGTCTACCCCATCGTCAATAAGATTAAAGCAAATTCCCTTTTAGGTATCGGCATTTATTCCGCAACTTTCCTCTGCGTTCTTTTGGGTGTTCTTGCAACAAACGACACTTGGACAAAAATGCTTATCATTGCAGCAACGCGAGCAATTTTCAACTTGATCAAAGCGGTCACATTCCTGCCCTTGTACGGAGCCTATTGTACCAAACTAAAAGCAAGATTGCTGTACAAGAATGCGATTAAAAGCATCCTATCTTTCGGCATTCTTTCCGCTATTTTAGTTTGCTTCAAAAGTTTCCAAACATCCATATCATGGATATCCCTAACAGCTAACGCAGCTTTAGCCATAATCATAGGATTCACAATAGGATATTTCTTCATTTTGGATAAAGAAGAGAAGCTGTTGATCAACAACATCATAAAAAAAGTCCTTCGTATGAGGAGCTCCCAGTCATGATGATCTCAGTCGCAATGGCCACCTACAATGGCGAAAAATATCTCCAAAAGCAGTTGGATTCTATTCTGCGCCAAAGCGTCCAGGACATTGAAATCATCATTTGTGACGACTGTTCTACAGACAAGACCTGGGAAATCCTTCAAAAAAATGCGAGCGAAGATTCACGCATCCATTGTTATCAGAACGAACAAAATCTGGGCTTCAAAAAAAATTTTGAAAAAGCCATCTCTTTATGCAAAGGGAAATTCGTCGCACTGTCCGATCAAGACGACATTTGGGAAAGCACTCATCTAGAACATTTGCTTCAAAACATCCAAGACCACGACATTGCCTGCGGCGATGCCATTCTCATTAACGGAGAGGATCAAAAAATTGGCACAACCTTGAGCAAAGCGGATTTCCTTTATGATTGTCCTACAAAGCCTTTGGATTTCGCCTATCGTATCTTCTACAACAACTCTTGCTTTCAAGGCGCATCCATGCTGATTCGTTCCGAATTTCTCCAAACAGCGCTTCCCATTCCGCAAGACGTCCTCTATCACGACACCTGGTTTGCAGCCCTAGCCTGTTTCAACAACGGCATCGTCTACACAAAAGACATTGTGACTCGACACCGCATCCACGACACAAACGTGTCCCACAGACCGCATTGGCGCTGCTTATTTCACCTGTTACGATTCAAGCGTAATCGGGCAAGAAAAGACCGCATTCCTTTGGCGGAAGCGATTCGCCAAAGATCAAGCATTCTTTCGCCAGACCAAGAGCATTTTTTAAACTACACCATCCAATATCGAGACAACCGTACTTCTCAATTTGGGCGTCTTAAAAATTTTCTTTTCCGTCTAAAGCACTACCACGCCATTTATACAACCAATCGCAAAATTTTCATCGAATGGTAAAAATGAGTTCTTTTTTACGCAATCTATATCGTCAAGGCAGAGCCTATTTAAGCACGGCTCTCTTTTATATATTCCGTATTTTCCCTTTGCAAAATAAGATCGTTATCACGACTTTTCGCGGAAAAAAATACGGAGATAATTCTCAATATATCTTGGAAAAATTACATGAGATTGATCCGAAAATTCGAATCATATGGCAGACAGATACTAAATTCCATTATGCTCTTCCGCCCTATGTCAAAGCAATTCCTTTTTACTCCGCCTTTCAAAAATCCTATCACATGGCTACAGCAAAAGTATGGGTTGATACACATCGCATAGAAGCTCATATTCGCAAAAGAAAAGGGCAGTTATTTATCGAAACATGGCATGGCGGACTCGGCATAAAGAAAATTCAACAAGACGTCGCCAACATTTCTCAAAGTCAATGGCAACTTCAAGAAATCAAAAACACCTGTAAATTAGCGGACATATTCATTTCCAATTCAAAACACCTGACAGACATCTACAGAAAAGCGTTTCATTACAATGGAAAAATCTGGCGATGCGGATACCCCAAAAATGACATCCTTATTCAAAAGAATCCCGGAATCTATCAGAAAATCAGACATTTTTTCCACCTAAATTCTAGTGAAAAAATTTTTCTCTACGCACCTACTTTCCGAGACACCCCAAATAAAAATCTATTCGACATAGATTGGACCCAGATAAAACAGGTCTTGGACGAATCATGGGGTGGTTCTTGGACAATTTTCGTTCGTTGGCACCCATCGATGACAAATGATATGAATTCCATCGACCAAAAGTATCGCGACATTGTTCAGAATGTGACCTGCTATCCAGACATGCAAGAACTACTCCTCAGCGCAGACGCTTTTCTTTCTGATTATTCGAGTGGAATTTTTGACGGAGCTCTCCGCAAAATTCCATGTTTTACTTATGCCCCTGACTATGAGAAATACAAAGAAGAACATGGTGTCTATTACGAACTTTCAAGTCTACCCTTCCCTTTTGCCGAAAATTTTTCTCAGTTGCTGCATAATCTTCGTCAGAGCAAAAATTCTTTTGATCAATCAGCCTGGCAAGCTTTTACACAAAGAACAGAGCTTTACGAATCAGGACACGCCTCTCAAGACATCGCCAAGTTAATTCATGATTTTATGCAAGGGAATACACAAACGTTGAACCAGATTCAAAGCGACTGATTTCCAATCGCCTAAATTTTCATCCATTCATTAGAGTGCTTTGAAAGCCATTTTTTCAGCCAAAGTAGCCGATTTTACGCATGGTTTTACGGCACAAAAAACATCTTGACCATAACAGGATTGTGATCCGAAGCATTACGCCATTTTTCCCCATCAAAATAGATTTCTTTTGTAATAGAGAAGTGATCAACAAAAAAATCATTCGTCACAAAAACGTGATCCACACTTTTCTTCCCAATTCCATCGCTAAAGCGATTAAAACTGGAATCTTGCAAATAAACAAATTTCGACTTTTCTCTAGCATCATTCCAAAAGTTTTTTTTCAAAAGCTGAAAGCAATCGTATTTACGTTGACAATTCAAATCGCCTGCGAATATCGAAGGTTTTCCCTTTGAAATATCTTCTACCATTTGAGGAGTCATTGCTGCACTTTCACGACGAGCTGCCGAGCCTTTGTGATCCCAATGTGCGTTAAAGACAAAAAAAATCCTACCATGTACTTCAAATTCCGCCCATGTACAATAACGACTATACATCGCATCCCAAGCTTTTCCAGAAAAATTTGGATTTGGAGAAAACCAAAAAATGCCATGATTCAATAAACGCATCCGTTTTTTTTTGTACAAAATCGGATTGAATTCCTGACACAACGAGTCACCGCATGTAACCGCTTCATAATCAGGCAATTCCGCCAGCAACATCGCAACCATCGGGATAGAATCCACTTCATCCATTTCTTGAAGATTTACAACATCCAAATCTTTCGACCGAATTGCATTCGCAATGGGTTGAATTCTCTTATTCCAGCCATTGCCTTCTATAGAATCTTTAGCATTCGCATACCTCAAATTCCAAGTAGCAAACTTTAACGGTTCATCCGCGAATAACGAACTTAAACAAACCAAAAAAGCAAGCAAAAGATTTCTCAACAACATCAAACAAATCCTTTTCATATTTGAGAATCAATCCATTCCATTCTTTCATAAATCCAATTTTGGAAACTTTCTACAGCCTCCTCATAAGACGAAAAACTGGATGTAGGATATCCTAAAATTTCCGACGACTTTAAAATGGGCCATCGACGAAAATTATTTTCAGCAGCCGGACGTAACCTATTTCCATAAAAAGGAATCGAATCCACAACTGACATCCATCTTTCCCTATTAGACAACCAAACAGAGTCCACCATTTTTTTGAACTCAGCATTTTTGAATAAATTTTCATTCCAATACTTAAGTCGAATAAACCAACCTTTTGCAGAACGATTATACAAAGCCCCATACGCCATATCAAAATCCCACAAAGGTCCCATCAAAATTGGAAGATCTTTTCCCCAAGAGAAATAAACACTTGTATTAAATCCACCATCTGGATTTTTTGACAATTCTTGAATCCAATAATATTGAATAAAATTATCAATATCAATCCATTTCTGAAGAGATTCCGTTGTAAAATTTTCTGAAAGGAATTCTGTGAAATTATTGATATAATTTTCAAATTCTTCTAAAAGAGATCGCGAAGCCTTTTTTGGAAAATGGATACGAAAAGGAGTTGAATCCTCCGAAAAAACAAGCTGTTCTCCTTCCCGATATTTATGGTCCACCTCCGCTAAAACCGAATAGTCCCCCAAATCAACTCGATTTTTTGAAACCTCAATTTTTTCCATCAATAAATAAACACCCTTATAATCCCGATTAACATAAACCTCAACAAATTCACTTTTAGGCAACCAGCCGCAATCCATTCTTTGGGCAAGCATATGCGTAATCGAATTTCGAAGCAAAGACTTATCCGTAAAATTCGGAACCAAAACCCAATCTTTATCAGCAGCCATGCCAAGCAATGTTTGCTTCTGATCCAGCTCTAGTCGGTAACCGAATTTAGAAGATGTAAATGACGAATTTCCTCGACCACGAATCTTTAATCCTTGAATTTCAGAAATCGGCTCAACCGCTCCATAAATCTGCATCGAAGCTGTCACATATTCATCCACATTGCGGATATCTTTAAAATTTTGCGTTTCAACGACCAATCGTGGAATTCCTGCATAAGGATATTCTGAGTCGTCCAAAGGTAAATACGAGCCTTCAGCCCCTGAATTCCACACACACCCTAGAAAAAGGAATATCGCACTAAGGCTACAAAAAATCAAACGTTGAGCGTGCATTTCTACCTATTTCCCGAGTGTATAACCATAAAACAATTAAAACCATTTCAATTCTAGAAATTTTGTTTTCCTATATTTTAGATATGACTACAAAAAAATATCATAGAGCAATCACCTATGGAACATTCGATCTTTTCCATATTGGGCATTTGCGTTTATTAGAAAGAATTGCAAATTTAGCTGATGAAGTTATTGTAGCCGTTTCCTCAGACGAATTTAACAAGCTAAAAGGAAAATATTGTACTATTCCATTCGAAAATCGACGTGACATCGTCGCTGCGCTGAGAATGGTCACAAAAGTCATTCGCGAAGACAACTGGGAACAAAAAATCAAAGATGTGCAAAAATATCAATGCGATGTTTTTGTCATGGGCAGTGATTGGGAAGGACAATTCGATTTCCTAAAGCCCTATTGCGACGTCGTCTACCTTCCAAGAACAGCCGGCATTAGTTCGACAAGCATCAAGCAGAAAATTCAAACATAAGGATTCCTATGGATTTTGTAATTCCTTGGGTGGACGGAAATGATCCTATATGGCAAAACTCAAAAAACTCATTCGCTGTCAAAGGACAAGGAGATTCTTGCCCCGCTCGATTCCGAGATTGGGAAATTTTAAAGTATTGGTTCCGTGGCGTTGAAAATTTCGCACCTTGGGTCAACAGGATTCATTTCATTACCTGCGGTCATACGCCAGCATGGCTCAACCTTGATCACCCTAAATTACATTTCGTTAAACATAGTGATTACATTCCCGCAGAATACCTGCCGACGTTCAACTCCCATACAATAGAACACAATATTTACCGCATTGAAGGTCTTTCCGAACAGTTTGTCTATTTTAATGATGATATGCACATCATTGCCCCAATGAAAGAATCCGATTTTTTCATCAACGGACTTCCCTGCGATGCGGCCAATATGGTATACAAAATTCCGAGTCTTGCAAGTCTCGTCCAATCTGTAGACTACAACAACATCTACACCATTAACTGCCATTTCAAAAAATTCAAAGAAATCAAGAAACACCCCAAAATTTTTTTCAACGCAGCTTACGGCATTTACAGCAATTTGTACGCACTCTATACCATGCCGGCTCCTGTTTTCCCAGGATTCTACAATTATCACACTGCGCAACCCTTCCTGAAGTCCACCTTCGAAGCTGTTTGGAAAAAAGAAAACGATCGCTTAAAAAAGACCTGCTGCGATAAATTTAGAGATTACTCCCATTTAAACCAATGGGTCTATCGTTATTGGCAATTTGCTGAGGGGAAAATACATCCCATATCCTTCCAGGGAAAACGCAAACGCATTGAAATCTGCGAAGATTCTATTAAAGACATTCAAAAGACTCTTGAAGAAGGAAAAGTCCAGATTCTCTGTCTTAACGACGACCCAAAAATCCCTGAAGCTTCTTTTAAGCCCTTAAAAATGGAAGTCATTGAATCTTTTGAAAAGATTTTCCCCAAGAAATCCACATTTGAAAAATAACCGTTAGCGATGATTACTCTCATAGTTCTCCTGTGCTTTTTTGCTTTACTGGCCTCGAGTCTCTTTGGAAAAGAAAAAGAGTTCCGGTTTTGCTCTATAATTGCTGGAATGCTGTTTTTTCCTCACGTCATCGCTTTCCGAAATTCTCCTTATATAGCCCCACAAACTTTATTTCTCTATCTTCCATTATTCTTTGAATATTTTTGTGACACAAGAGGATTTTCAAAAGCGTTCAAGAACTTCCCGCTCAAAATACCTCTCATTATCTTTGCGATAACCAGTTTCATTACCGCAGCCTCAACTGCAGGAAACTTTTTCAAAAATATATACGACATGTTCCGCTATGTTTTTGATAACTATGCATTCTTGTTTCTCGCTTATTGGTTTGGACTTCATATTCCCGCAAAAAAAATCCTGCAAGCATTATTTATCCCCATATTTATTTTTTGCGCATTCGGGTTCGTTGAATTTCTACTTAACGAAAATATGCCGTACAAGTACATCTGCTCCGCGTTTCCGATATATCAAGGAATTTACAATTTAAGCACATCCATTTCCATTAGTCAGTCATGGCGTTCTCGCATTTGCATCACAACGCATCACCCAAATACATTGACGCCAATGCTGTTCTGTTTCATCTACCTTCTATTCCCGCAACTCAAAAAATTTTCTCTCAAATTCAAATTTCTGTTCTTAATCTTATGCTCGCTAGTTTTTATCGCAGGATCAAGAACGGGTATGATTTGCCTTATCGGATTCTTTGGACTTTATTTTTTCAAAAAATTTTCTCCCGCCATCAAAATTGCCATTGTCGTCACAATTTTACTTGTAGGATCTTATAAAGTTTACTCTGTCATCAACTACTTTGATTCAGGCAACGGCAGCTCAATTTCAATGAGATCGCAACAGTTCTTGTATACAGCAGTTTTATTCTTGCAAAAACCAATTACCGGCAACGGAACCGGTTACATGGGAGACAACATTTTCGAAGTAAATGCCTATGGAGAAAAAACATTAACCAACACCTCCATTGGAGCCCTTGAATCTTTTTTATTTCGAATTTTAATCGACTTTGGTTTAATTGGATTATTTTCCCAATTACTCATTATTATAAGCCTACTATTTTTTTTCCACAAAAAATCCCATCTATACACGGGCACAAGCGGTTTTTTCATAACAGCATCTTGTTATGCTTTTATTTTCCTTGCCGGCGATAGTGTAGGGACACTTCGCTTTATGTTCCTCACCATCGGTTTTTGCTTAGGCAATTGTAAAGCAGCTAGCCTTCCCGAAGAAGATGCCACAATGGAAATCGAAGATCAAAAAGACTTATTCAAAAATCCAGATTATTTGGAAAGCGATTCCAACAACGCCAACAATCTGTCCGATGCCGACGAATCTTTATAATAATTGAACTCGGACGGACCTTCATTCCTATTTTCCGGCAAATGCGAAAGGAAGTGTTCTAATTCTGCTAGATTCACCAATACAGGCCCTGGCAGCAAGTCCTTTAAATTCGGAATAGTAAACCCACGACCATTTTTATACGAGCTAAAGTCGTCGCAAACAAATCCAATCGGTTTTCCAAGAATTTCATAATCCAACCAAACAGAAGAGAAATCCGTCAGCAAATAATCACAATTTCCGAGCAATGGATATAGTTGGCTTGTCAAATCTTTTTGCTTTAAAATGCGCAAATTGGAAAAACTAGGAAGTTCTGTCGTCTGCAAAAAATCCATTGGATGCAATTTGACAATCAGCAACTGTCGATGGATTTTCAAAAAACTATTCAGTTCCTCCAAATCGCAAATTGTCAGAAAAAGCAGTTGACCTTCATGAAACGCGCCATCCGTTCTTTGCTGAAGCAATGAATACCGATAAGTAGGCAGCCATATACCGACTTTGTCGTATTCTTGACGATTTATCTTCTGCTTTTCAAAAAAATCCGTTTCATCAAACAACAAGTCATTTCTCGGCTGACCGATCAGCAAAGTATGCTCTGCATCTTTTTTGAACGATTGCCCCATAATGTTTTTGAACATTTCACTCGTTGCTATAATATAATCCGAATAGGTAACCCATGTTGTCGTCGGATCCATAAACTCAATTCGTTTTAAAGGCATCCCATGCCAAAGATTTACAACGATCTTAGAAGACTTATCCGCTTGGTACTGTTCAAAAATCCCATGCGAAATAAAAAGATATCCTGCACGTAAAAAATACCAAAAGCCTAGAATCGACTTTTTATAAAAGACAGAGACATTTTTCTCAAGAATTTCAGCCTGGATCTTTTTTACCAAGCTTTTATCCGAAATCAGCCAAATAAAATGAACATCTGGCTTCTTTGCAACAACCTTACAGAAAAAACCATACGGATTATCTGTATAATCTGGAAAGCTGTTAAAAGCCCATATTTTTTTAGAAACGGGAAATATCTGAACCAGACTAGACAAAAGCCGATTTGCCAACACAGCTAAAATGCTCTTTAATTTTATCATAGAAATAACGAGTGGGTGATTTTTTCAAATATTTTTTTGCAATTTAGCTAATTATTTAAAACAGCAGCATCTTTTTTCAACTCCCATCCCTAATCGACCCATTCTTTTTTATCTTAGGCTTATAAATTTCATAGGGCGCCATGAACATTCTTTTTTTCTATCGGATTTATCCTAATTTCGGCGGAGTTGAGACTGTTACAACTGTCTTAGCCAACAAATTTGCTTCGGACGGAAATCAAGTGACAATTGTTTCCATAGAACAGCCCCATATGGAATTAAAATCGCAGCTGTCCGACGGCATCGATGTCTTAAAGCTGGGCTACCCCGTTTTTAGCACCGAAAACGTTCAAAAGTTGCACCAAATTCTGAAAGAACGCAAAATTGATATCCTTATCAACCAATGGGGTCTTCCCTATAAAACTACCCAGCTCTGCAATGCGGCCATTCGAGGACTTCCCTGCCATTTAATCAGCGTTCTTCATGGATCTCCTTACACAAGCAAAGTAATCCTCACGGCCCAAGACAAAGTCTCTTCCGCAAAGAACGTCTTTAAAAAAATCTTTTTTAAATGCATCCTTTTTGCAAAAGAACTTGTTATCAAAAAAAGCATTCGTTACAACATTGCCCATAACGAAAAATACATTCTGCTTTCCAAGAGTTTTATTCAACCGTTAATCCAGTATTCAAAAGTCAAACAGGTTGATGGTATTACAGCCATCGGAAATCCGATTACCATCCCAGTTGATTTAACCAATTTTTCACTCGAAAAAAAGAAAAAACAAATTCTGTATGCCGGGAGAATGGACTTTGAAAATAAACGAGTTAACAGAATCATTTCTGCTTGGCAACAAATTGCCCTTAAATACCCAGACTGGGAATTAATCCTTGTTGGCGATGGACCGCATAAACCCACTTTAATAGAGACCGTAAAAAAAGAAAACATTCCTCGCGTCACATTCTACGAATTTCAAGAAACAGCTCCTATTTCCTTTTATAAAGATGCTTCCATCTATATGCTAACTTCTGATTTAGAAGGTTTTGGACTTGTCATTTTAGAAAGCATGAGCTTTGGCGTCGTCCCTGTCGTGTACGGATCCTACGAAGCCGTTTATGACATTATCGAAGACGGAAAATCCGGCTTTATTACACCGAAGCCCTATTCCGAAACCTATACAGTTCAACGCATTGAAAAGCTTATTCAAGATGACCAATTGAGAAAAAAAATGGCTCATTACGCAATGGAAAGAGCCACAAAGTTTTCTCTAGATTCAGTAGTTCATCAGTGGTACACCCTATTTAAAGAACTCTGATCAATCGTTCTTGAATCGATCGCAAAAGAATTCTATCGGGAACAATAAAGCTGCTTTCAAATAACGCTTACGCGTATGGGGTTCCTTATACATACGATAAATGTAACGAATGCCCAAGGTATTGATCAAGTAAGGGTAAAATTCAGGCGAACCATTCTGAGCAATCTGATGGAAAAAACCTCCGCAGGAAAATCCTATTCCCTTAAACCCAGCCTTTTTCAAATCCATCAAATAAAAATCCTGAACGACAGAGCCCATGCCTACAACGACAAAATCTGGCTGCAAATCCATAATACGCTGAATAGACTGACTTCGTTCTTCTACACTATCAAAGTAACCGTCACGAAACTCAACCACATTTAGATCAGGATAGTTTTTCTTTATCAGATCATTTGCAATGCCGATGTATTCTTTTTCTGCACCAATGAAATAAACCGTTTTACGATATTCACAAGCATATTCAAAGAATTTCTTCGCAAGCGAAGTCATATCAAAGCTATAGCGCTGTATTTTCTTTCCATAAAAGAAAGAAATAAACATCACTAACAAGCCCCCATCAGCAAACAAACCGTCAACATCTCCATATTTATCTTGATATTGACGCACGTGCAAATAAGAAACAGGATTCAAAAATGAATATATCTTTCCCGTTCTTGTAAAAATCTCCTCAACCGATAATTCGCTTGACTGGATGATCTTTTGAATGAGCTTTTTCATAAGCCTACTCCATCATTCCTAGTTGCAAAGCAAAATTATTCCGCCTTTCCCTTACCGACATTTGCAACATCAAACCCAATATCGCGAAGTGCGGCCGCATCCAAAATATTACGCCCGTCATACACGAAAGCAGGCTTAGCCATGCCCTTGTAAATGCGTTTCCAATCGAGTTCCGCAAAGCACTTCCATTCCGTGCAAACGACCACGGCATGGGCGCCTTCTGCGGCCTTGTAAGGGTCTTCTTCAAATTCAACCTGGGAGAGAACATCGGCCAAATCGCGCTTGGCATCGTGGATTGCCTTCGGGTCCGTCACCACCGGATGGGCGTGTTCGGCAAGCAAATCACGTACCACGAGGTTCGCAGGGCTTTCACGGGTATCACCCGTATTCGCCTTAAATGCAAAGCCAAAAACCGCAATCTTCTTGCCGGCAATTGTGTTGAACATGTGTTCAAGCATACTGCTTATGACACGGTGCGTCTGCCATTCGTTGATCTTGACAACGCTTTCCCAATAAGCGGCAACTTCCGGAAGTCCGTAATAGCCGCAAAGGTAAACGAGATTCAGAATGTCCTTCTTGAAGCAACTACCGCCAAAGCCGATCGAAGCCTTGAGGAACTTCGACCCGATACGGTGGTCCTTGCCCATCACAAAGGCGACTTCATCCACGTCAGCACCGGTCTTTTCGCAAAGGGCGCTGATCGAGTTAATCGAGCTGATACGCTGGGCGAGGAAAGCGTTTGCTGTGAGCTTCGTGAGCTCCGAGCTCCACAGGTTCGTCGTCAGAATGCGATCCTTCGGCACCCAGTGTGCATAAATATCGACCACCTTCTGCAGAGCGGCAAAGCCGGACTTCGTCTGGTGGCTTCCAATCAAAACGCGATCCGGTTCAAACAGATCTTTGATCGCCGTTCCTTCGGCGAGGAATTCCGGATTCGAAAGGACTTCGAAATGGAGTCCCTTGTCGTTCGAATTCAAAATGCGTTCCATCGCAGCCGCGGTGCGAACCGGGAGCGTGGATTTTTCTACGATAATTTTGTCGTTCGTCGCCACTTCGAGGATTTCACGAGCGGTCTTTTCCCAGTACTGCAAGTCGCTAGCCTTTCCGGCACCACGGCCAAAAGTCTTTGTCGGGGTATTGACGCTCACAAAGATGATGTCCGCTTCACGAACGGCATTCGGAATATCCGTGCTGAAGAAAAGGTTGCGGCCTCGGGCACGCTTCACCACTTCATCGAGTCCCGGTTCAAAAATCGGAAGGTTGTCGCTATTCCAAGCATCAATACGAGCCTGATTGATATCGACTACAGTCACTTTCACGTCCGGACATTTGTCCGCGATAACGGTCATCGTCGGACCACCGACATAGCCGGCTCCGATGCATAAAATCTTTGTATTGAATTCCATAGCGCCCCAAAATTAGCATTTTTCTCAATTCAGGAGTTCGAATAAAAGCAAAAAAAAAGAATTAAGGCGTTTTCTAAAAAATCTGTAACAGAAATTACCTTTCCAACACCCTGATTCGTTCTTTTCCCGAGTTTATTAGCTCCGTTTTCATTTTTTTACATTCTAAAAGATTTTTTTATACCTAAAATCCCAGCTTATACCGGCGATTCCCCACAGATCGTAGCCGTTTTCGCCCGAGATATGGTCCAGGTTTTTATACCGGCGAATTCCACCGCCTAGCTTTGCGGCAAAACCCTTCCACAGAACAATCCCATAGGTCAAGTCGGCCACATATTGGCGTTCCACAATCCCAGAAAGCGTGCGTTTGCTCTGCAAAGCGACATCGTAATCCGTTGTCAAATCCTTGTCGCCCTGACGCAGCCAGGCAAGTTCTAAAGCAAGCGAATGACGTCCATACAGCCAGTCCACGGTAAACCAAAGATCCTTCGCATCCGGGCCTCGACGGTAGCCGAGCGGATAGTCCACAAAGAACATGTCCGCAAAATCCGCATCCGACTGGTCGCGGTAATTCGAACGGTACATGCGACGGCTCGTGTACTTGAGAAGCGGCAAGCGTTCATTGCCCGCCGCCGGATCCGTCAGCACCGCATCCAGGCGAAAATTAAAATCGCCATAGCGTTCCGTTTTCACTTGTTGATTGTAGCCGACCATGTGACTTGTGATTCCGCGATTGGAATTTTCACCCGTTTCGCCGACCGGACTTTTCACTTCATCGATCGCCAGTTGATAATAGAAATTTGCCAAGCGATTCGGGCGAAGGCCTAGTTCCAAAGTCGCATTCGACTTGGTGTAGCCCGTCGCATAATTATTATGCCAGAACATGAACGGATTCAGGGTGCGGAATTCCACTTGTTTTCCGCCGATCACCGACTGCTCAATGACATAGAACCAAAAGTGCTTAAAGTCCACACCTAAGCGGTGGTAGACCAACGTCTTGTACGGATCCGTGTACTGACGCTTGCGCTGATTGTCGATTTGCAGATTCGCCTGTTTCCAGACTTCTGTCGTCGAATCTACTTTCCCGCCGACCACATCCGGAGTCCCATGCAAATGCGCATTCAACGAGCTCAAAAAGAAGTCGTAGCGGAGAAACCCCGGGCAAAATTTCCAAAGGAACGCGTCGTGGTAAGGAGCGCCGCCCAAGGTCAAAGAATTCGGACTCGGTCCAAGCTCCGGCTTAAAGCGCCCCGCCTGCACAAAACCGACTCCGTAATCCCACTTTGCATAGGCATTCGTCGGCACGTTAATGTCCAAATTGTCTGGTACAATCGTCGTATTCGTGGACAGATCGTCTTCATACCACGCTTCAATATCCTTGCGCAACGGAAAGTCGAAGTAAATAGAAAAGTCTTCGTAAGTACCGCCGATAAAAAGGCTAAAGAACGGCTCAATCGTCTGCTCGTACTGGCGACCGGTTTCGAGCGGAATTTGAAGGGCGAGCCAACTAGAACTAAAATGGTCCACCGTATCCGTCGCAAAAACGCTTGCCTTCGGCGCACCGTAAAAGCCAGCAGAGATTTTCGTTCCAATAAAAGCGGATGTTTCCGAAGCCAAAGCCTGAGACGCGCACAGGGCTATCTCCGCCGCCAAAAAAAACTTTCCCTTTCGTCCGAAAATTTCCATGCGCTTCAAGATAGAATTCTTCGACCAAGAAATTCGCAGAATCCGATTTTTTACCCTTTTTCGGGGCCCTAGAAGTCCTTTTTCAAGATTTCGCAAAATCCCGTTCTGCGATTTATGTTATTCCAAATAAACGAAATTCTCCTTTTGCCATTTTTGGACACACTTAAATCCCTTTTTTCGTCGGAAAAGTTTTCTTTTCTAACTTTAAGGGTATGATTTTTCGTCGCTTTTTAAAAATGAGTCTTCGCACGGTTGGAAGTATCCTCGCGGTCGCCGCATTGGACGTTTCAAGTGCAAGCGCCGCATCGCCCATTATTTCTAGCGAACACATGCGCAATCTAAAACAGCTAGAAACGACGCCGTTGCTCTTTGAATTGCACCGTCAAACGACCACCGATGCGGAACAGATGTTCTACTATCCGCGTCGTGACTCAAACTGGCGCAAGAATTTTGACGCAAACGATGGGCGTGCCGTACTCGGTTATAAAGACAATCGGCAAGCGATTGCGGCAAGCCTTGTCGGCGGCATGGATTATCGCGGAGGCGAAACCCTTGGCGACACAATCTGGCCGGGCCTCGACGGAGGACTTTATTTGCGCGGCTACCGCGATTCCGTGGAATTTATGCTCGACGCCCGCATTTATGTGGAAAGCCATTCCGCCAACTACCCGAAATCCTTCGACAAGGAATTCGTTGAATTTCAAAAGGAAGAAAACAACAGCGGTGTTGAATACGCAAGTTACGCCCGTTACCGCGGCATGATTGCTGCCAACCTCGGCTTTGGACGTCTCATGCTCGCCCGCAACGTTTTCCACTTCGGTCCGGGTTACTACAACAACCTGACTCTCAACCAATATGCGCTTCCATATAACACGCTCTCGTTTGAATTCCACGTCGGTCCGCTTTCCGTCATCAGCTTGTACGGTGACCTGCGCATTTACCCGAACAGCATGAGCAATAAGAACACGAATGACCGAAACCTTTACGCACACCGTTACGAGTTGAACCTCGGCAACCTCGTTCTCGGTATGAGCGAAACCCAGATTCTCTACAATGAAAACAAGCCGTGGCTTTTTGTTCCGATTGTCCCGCTTTTCATGGAAAAGGGAAACTTTTCCGAAGACAATAACAACGGAGCTCTTGCCTTCGATGCCAACTACCGTCTGTTCAACCTCGCAAGAATCTACACGGAATTCTACATCGACGATTTTGAAAGCCCGATCAGCCTTCTCAAGAACGACAACATCGAAGCCAAGTGGGCTTGGATGGCCGGTGCACAAATCGGCAAGGATTTCGACATCCACGGCTACAAGCTCGAAGCAGGCGCCCTTGCGGAATACGCTCGCGTCGAGCCTTATGTATACAGCCACTTCCATTCGAACACGGCTCAGGCGGCCCACCTCGGCGAACCTCTCGGCAACCCGAACGGTCCAAACAGCCAAACGATCGACTTTGCCTTGTACGGCAGATTCGCCAAACGCATCAACGTGAACCTGCGCAACACGTGGCTTTGGAAGGGCACCGACTACGGCAGCGCCGTGAACGATACAACTCCGACATCAAACCATTACAAGCTTCCCAAAAAGTTCCTCGACGGAGCCAAGATGAAGTACTCGCTTTCCCCGGCGATCAGCTATGACGGCGACTACTTCTTCTACATGCTTGAATTGACCCTTTTCAACGATGAAAAAATTTATACGCGGTTAGGTTTCAAATGGTAAGCTCTTACAAGCCCGAACTTTTAGCGCCGGCAGGCGATTTAAAACGCATGGAATACGCGCTCGCCTACGGTGCAGATGCGGTCTATGCTGGGCAACCGGCATTCTCGCTTCGCGCCCGTGAAAACGGTTTCCGCTCCTTGGACGATCTCGCCAAGGGCATCGAAATCTGCCATGCCAAGGGCAAGCGTTTCCATTTGACAAGCAACGTCATTTCGCGCAACTCCAAGGTCGCTCCATTCCAAAAGGCGCTCCTCGAAGCTTGCAAACTCGGCCCAGACGCTTTGATCGTCGCCGATCCGGGAATCATCCAGTTCATTCACAAGGAATGCCCGGAAATTCCCATCCACCTGTCTGTGCAGGCGAACACGACAAACTACTTGACCGCCCAATTCTGGCAGTCGATGGGCGTTTCCCGCATCATTCTTTCCCGCGAACTCCGCCTGGGCGAAATCCTTGAAATCAAGGAAAAATGTCCTGGACTTGAACTCGAAGTTTTTGTTCATGGCAATGTTTGCATGGCGATGTCCGGACGCTGCATGCTCAGCAACTGGACGACGCACCGCGACGCTAACCAGGGCATGTGCAACAACTCTTGCCGCATGCCGTACCGCCTTTACGCAAACCCCGAAGTCCAGTCCGACGACTACCAGGCCCACGTGGGAGAATTCTTCCTTGAACGCACAAACGCCACCGAAGGCCGTGCCGCAGAACTCATCGGGCTCGACGAAGACAGATGGGGAACATACTTTATGAGCAGCCGAGACCTTTGCGCCCTCGACTCCATTCCGGACCTCGTCAACGCGCAACTTTCGAGTTTTAAGATCGAAGGCAGAACGCGCAGCGTCTATTACCTTTCTTCTGTCGTGCACGCTTACCGCAAAGCGATCGACGCCGCGATGAAAGGCGAACCCATTCCTCAGGAATCCCGCGAACTGATTTCCGACACGGACAGCCGCGGCCGCATGCCGGGATTTTTCAAAGGTCCTCTGCCGCAGAATTACGAAGCGACGCAGGAACCTTCCAAAACAGGCGCCGTCGCCGCACAGATTGACCACATTGAAGCGGACGGTTCTGTTTTTGTACAGATCAAAAATAAGATCGAGCGCAACTCGAGGCTCTGCTGGCTTGACCCGGAAAACCACGAAGAAGTGTCGATAGCCGACTTGAAAAACGTGAAAAACGAATCTATCGACGCCCTGCATCCAGGAACAAACGGTCTAATTCGACTGAATTCCGATGTGACAAAACGCACGAAATTTGAAAATTTTGCATTTTTAGTTTTGAAAAAAGATTAATTCCACGCACTTAGAGATAGATTTGATATCATGGAAGATTCTAGCGACTACGAATGCAAGCAAAGTAAGATTTTTCGCGACTTTGACAAAGCCTATGCAGAAGGCAAGCTGGACTATTTGAAACAGCTCTTTCTTCCGTATATTCTGAACAATATCGCCGATCTTTATGCCTTCAAGCAAGAGAAGATGAAACAGTTTCTTGAAGCCTTGGACATGCATCAGATTTTGAAGCTTTATCTTTATTATAAACAGATGCCCATCGACATGCGCCGCTACATGGAAGGTCAAAGCCAATCCATCAAGGAAGCGATTGCAGACACGAACAAAGAGCGCCAAACCGCCGTGTCCGATTGGATCAAAGAGCATGCAGCCCGTCATCGCGATGTCACCATCAAGACCCAGTGTCTCTTCTTTGAAAAGATTGCAGACCAGGTGATTCCGCCGATCGAAAAGGCTCTCGCCGATTACGAATCCTCCTTAAAATCGTAATCAAAGCTCCTACAAATGAAGCAAAGATATTCCCGAAGCATTTCGGGAATCTTTTTTATGTTGGCTAGAATTCTTTTTTCTAGCTTTGCTTGCGCTATGAGTGAAGAAATTTCTCAAAATTCTGCCGCAGAACAGGCTGCCCAAGAACCGATGAATCCGTTTTTAAATCCGGTCCACATTGTGGAACCCGAAAACAAACTTCCGGATTACACCTTTAACGATTTGCCCGCCGACCTCAAGGCGACTCTCGAAAAGCACGGTTGGTCGGACCTGATGCCCGTGCAGCGCAAGACAATGCCGTACATGCTCGCCGCCCGCGATATGCTCGTCCAATCCAAGACGGGGTCGGGAAAGACCGGCGCATTCGTTCTTCCGCTGATCCAGGTGATCGTCCGTGAACACAAATTCCCGCAAGCTTTGATTCTTGTTCCGACGCGTGAACTCGCTCAGCAGGTTGAAGAAGAAATTGAAAAGCTCGCCGAAGGCACAGGCATCAAGTCAGTCGCCATCTTCGGTGGTGTCGGTTACGAACCGCAGCTCCGCACTCTCCGCGAAGGCGTCCACATTATCGTCGCGACTCCGGGCCGTCTTTTGGACCACGCCCAGCGCGGGAACGTCGACTTTCTTTCCGTCCGCGACCTCATCATGGACGAGGCGGACGAAATGCTCTCCATGGGATTCTACCCGGACATGCAACGCATTCGCCGTTACTTGCCAAAGGATATCGCCTGCACCATGTTCAGTGCAACGATTCCGCAAACGGTGAAGAGCCTTGCCCGAGAATTCCAGCGCAAGAATGCCGGATTCCTCTCCCTAAGCTACGACAAGGTCATCGCAAACAATCTGGAACACCGCTACTACATGTGCGATGTGATGGACAAGGACAAGATGACGATCAAGGTGCTCGAATTGGAAAATCCGGACAGCTGCATGATTTTCTGCAACATGAAGCGCGACGTGAGCTACCTTGAACAGGTGCTTTCTAATTACGGCTTCAGCGTCGGAGCGCTTTCCGGTGACATCTCACAGAAGCTGCGTGAAAAAACGCTCGCCGCCTTCCGCAACAAAAAACTCAACATTTTGATTTGCACGGACGTTGCCGCACGCGGTATCGACGTCACCCACGTTACCCACGTCATCATATACGACCACCCGGACGATCACGAAGTTTACGTGCATCGCAGTGGACGTACCGCACGTGCCGGTCGTAGCGGCGTCGCCATTTCTCTCATCACGCCCGTGGAAGAAATTGAACTTCAAAAAACAGCCGTGGATTTCGGCATCCAGTTTATCAAAATGCCGGCAATTACGGAAGAAGAGCTCGCAAACCGCATCCGTCAGCGCGCAGCCGCTGAACTCGACCGCGAAAAGCGCGTGCTCGGACAAATGAAGAAGGAACGCCTACGCCGATTCCTGCCTCTCGTAGACGAATTGGCATCCAACCCGGAAGACAAGGAAGTTCTCGCTTATCTTCTCGACAAGTTCTATTGGAAAGAAGATGACAAGAAAAAATTCAAGCGAGAACAAGAAGGGACAAACTAAATGTCTAGAATCAAGGTCAAGACAAAAAAAGAAATCGAACTGATCCGTTCCGCAGGCGCCCTCGCTGCAGAAACTCTCGTCCGCGCAGGCGAAATGTGCAAACCGGGCGTGAACACACTTGAAATCGACGAATTCATCGCCGACTTCACGAACAAGCACGGCGGCATCTCGGCGGACTTCGGCTACTACGGCTATCCGCGTTATGCTTGCATCAGCATCAACGAAGTTGTCTGCCATGGTATTCCGAGCAAGGACACGATCTTGAAAGACGGCGACATCGTGAACATCGACATCACGACAATCCTCAATGGCTACCACGGCGACTGCTCCGCCATGTTCTGCGTCGGCAACGTCAGCGAACAGGCTAAGGATCTCGTCAAGGTGACCAAGGAATGCATGGAAGAAGGCATCCGCGCCGCCGCTATGCCGAAGGCTCGTTTCTCTGACATCGGCTGCGCCATTCAACCGTATGCCGAAGATCACGGCTACTCGGTCGTTCGCGATTACTGCGGTCACGGCATCGGCCGTGGCTTCCACGAAGAACCGAACGTTCTCCACTACGCGAACCGCGAAATCAACAACATGATCGAAATCGGCAACGTGTTCACCATCGAACCGATGATTAACGCCGGCAAGCCCGACATCAAGCAATTGAGCGACGGCTGGACTGTAGTGACCTCGGACGGAAGCCTTTCCGCCCAGTGGGAACACACCATGGTGAAAACGAAGGACGGCATCGACATTTTGACACTCCCGAGGTAATCGTGCTCGGCGGCGCAAGAGACACCGTTATCAAGAAAGTTCTGCAGGACCATCCCGCGGTCAAGCGCCTCGGGACAATCCACGAATTTTCTTTAAACACAAATGAACACACCTGCGACTTGAACATCGGACTTGTCGGGGAACCTTACCCGCTCCGCTTTTCTGCAGAATATACCATTACCAAAACTCCGGAAGGAGCTGATTTTCGCATTTCCAAGATTCACTGCGAAAAGCCCTGGATTGAAGAAATTTTGAAGATGATCTTCGAAGCGAAAGGAAATTCGATCCACCTCCCCATCACCGGTCTTGCGGCAAAGCTCGTTTTGACATTTTTATAGTAATTTAAAACTATGGATTTGCACTTCAAGCTGAAAGACTACTTCTCGGAAATTCCGAATTCGGGACTTTCCCCGCTCGACAATCCCGACGAAAAGATCAAACGGATGACGGAAACCGCCGCACTCAAGGCTGCGGTCGTGAGCGCCTCCCTCTCTGCCCCAGGCGGCGTCGTGGGCCTCATTTCCACCCTTCCGGACCTCGCCGCGATTTGGCGCATCCAGGCGCAGCTCGTTGCAGACATCGCAGCCGTCTATGGAAAGCTCGGTTACCTGACAAAGCAGTCCCTCGTTTGGTGCCTTTGCAAGCAGTCCGTCTTCCAAGTCGGCCGGGACGTTGCAGTCCGAGCAGGGACACATCTTTTGTTCAAAAAGTCCCCTCTCAAGGCTCTGACACGGGCTCTTCCCGTCATCGGAGCGGTGAGCAGCGGAGCCTATGCCGCCTACGATACCTACGGCGTCGCTAAAGTCGCCAAGGCCTACTTCAGCAGTATCGAATCCGGCGAAATTTCGCAAATTTAACCCTCTTTAAACTCAATCAGGGCCTATTTCAGGACTCCTTTTAAATAAAGCCTTGAGCCAACCCCAAAATTTTTCTATTTTGGGCGCCAGTTTTATCAAACTTTTCACGGAAACAAAAATGAAAGATATCCAACACCATAGAAACATCGGTATCTCTGCCCACATTGACTCGGGTAAGACTACCCTCACCGAACGTATCCTCTATTTCACAAAGCGTATTCACGCAATCCACGAAGTTCGTGGTAAAGACGGCGTCGGCGCTACGATGGACTCCATGGAACTCGAACGCGAACGCGGCATCACGATTCAGTCTGCAGCCACCTTCGCTAACTGGACTCACACGATTACCGGCGAAAAGGACACTATCAACATCATCGATACCCCGGGGCACGTGGACTTCACGATTGAAGTGGAACGCTCCCTCCGCGTGTTGGACGGTGCAATCCTCGTTTTGACCGGCGTGGAAGGCGTCCAGTCTCAGTCCATCACTGTTGACCGTCAGATGAAGCGCTATCACGTCCCGCGCGTCGTGTTCGTCAACAAGTGCGACCGTTCCGGCGCAAACCCGCTCCGCGTGGCTGTGATGCTCAAGGAAAAGCTCAATCACAAGCCGATCGTTATGCAGATCCCCATCGGCCTCGAAGACCAGCTCAAGGGCGTGGTCGACCTTGTCGAAATGAAGGCATACTACTTCGAAGGCGCTAACGGCGACGACGTCCGTATCACCGACATCCCGGACGAACTCAAGGATCAGGCTCAGGAATACCGTGAAAAGCTCGTTGACTGCTGCGCAGATTACAACGACACAATCATGGAACTTGCTATGGAAGGCAAGTACGGCGTGGATGAAATCGACAAGGATCTCCTCAAGAAGACCATCCGCGAACAGACGATTTCCCTCGAACTCACCCCGGTCTTCATGGGCTCCGCTCACAAGAACATCGGCGTTCAGAAGCTCCTCGACGGCGTTATCGACTACCTCCCGAATCCGACCGAAGTCGAAAACAAGGCTCTCGATATCGACAACAACGAACAGGAAGTTGTTCTCAAGAGCGAAGACAACGCTCCGCTCGTTTGCTACGCGTTCAAGCTCGTCAACGACCGCTATGGCCAGTTGACCTACATCCGCGTTTATCAGGGTACAATCAAGAAGGGCGACTCCATTGTCAACATGGCAACCGGCAAGAAGGTTGGCGTTGGCCGTCTCGTCCGTATGCACGCAGACGAAATGGTGGACATTACCGAAGCCGGCGCAGGCGACATCGTCGCTTTGTTCGGCATCGATTGCGCATCCGGTACGACCTTTACCGATGGCAAGAACAAGTTCAACATGACTTCTATGCACGTCCCGAATCCGGTGATCGAACTCGTGATCGAAGCTAAGAACCGTGACGAACTCGACAACATGTCCAAGGCTCTCAACCGCTTCACAAAGGAAGACCCGACGTTCCAAGTCGAAGTCGACAAGGAATCTGGCCAGACGATCATCAAGGGTATGGGTGAACTTCACCTCGACGTTTACATCGAACGTATGCGTCGTGAATACCACGTTGACGTCCAGACCGGTGCCCCGCAGGTGGCTTACCGTGAAACCATCACCCGCGCTTCTAAGTTCGAATACACGCACAAGAAGCAGACCGGAGGTTCGGGACAGTTCGCTAAGATCATCGGTGAAATGCGTCCGATGGAAGTCGAAGGCGATGCTGAAAACACGTACAAGTTTGTGAACTCCGTCGTGGGTGGCCGCATTCCTAAGGAATACATCCCGTCCTGCGATAAGGGTTTCCAGAGCTGCATGGAAGCAGGTTCCTTGATTGGCTTCCCGGTCGTCGGCATCGAAATGGAAGTCACGGATGGTGCATACCACGAAGTCGACTCCTCTGATATGGCGTTCCAGATCTGCGCCCGTATGGCATTCCGTCAGGCTTTCGAAAAGGCTGGCGCTCAGATCCTCGAACCGATCATGAAGGTCGAAATCACGACCCCGACCGAATTCCAGGGTAACGTTGTGGGTAACATCTCCCAGCGTCGCGGTAACATCGTCGGCACCACGGAAGAACGTGGCGAAACCACGATCGAAGCAGAAGTTCCGCTTTCCGAAATGTTCGGTTACGCAACGGACCTCCGCTCCATGACTCAGGGTAAGGCTGAATTCACCATGGAATTCAAGAAGTACGCCCCGGTTCCGCGCAACATTCAGGAAGAACTCATCAAGAAGTACGGTGACAAGGCCAAGGCCGGTCAGCGCTAATCTTTTCGAAGTTCAGAGAATTAAAAAGGCGAGCTCGCAAGAGCCCGCCTTTTTTAATGCGATAACAAAGAGAGATTTTTCCGTCGTGCTCCAACGAGAAGTGCAGGGCGCCTGCCCTGCACTTCAGCTAGGAGGATGATCAATGAAACAAGTCGGGTACGCGCCCCGATTGCCCTACCCTACGGTTTGCTCCAGCATCCCTTCGCTAAACCAAGGCAGTCGGGCCGCGCCCCTTACCTATTAAACTAAAACAACAAAAATCCAGAATCAAGAAAAATCAGCACGAGCATTAGACCAACTCGGAACATATAAATTTGGAATTTGCGAATTTTGAAAAAAGAGCCCGCCTTGCGACGGACTCTTTTTATACTCACGGCGGGAATCGAACCCACGACCCACTGCTTAGAAGGCAGTTGCTCTATCCAACTGAGCTACGCGAGCCAATTTTTGCCAAACATAGAAAAAATTTTTCAAAGATACACCCTTCTACTTGATTTTCCTACACAGATTTTACAATTCAGCACTTGCCAATTTCCACGTTCTTGCTACATTCCTTTCTGAGCCTCGGAATGGTGCGCATGGACATTTGATTTTCAAATGTCTTTTTCTATAAGGAGAAATGCACCATGGCAAAAAACGAAAAGATGTCCGAGATCCGCGAGTTCTTCAGCGGCCACACCTACCTGGACCCTACCTACGACCCCGCCTTCAAGGAGTTCTTCGGCGACGAGGAAACGCTAAAAAGTTTCCTCAACGGACTTCTGCACCTGGAAGGCGACAACCGCATCAGGCGGCTCACGTTCAAGTTCGAAGAGGAAATCCGCTTCCGCACGCCCTACCCGAAGAACCTCACCTTCGACATTTTCGCCACCTCGGAAAACGGACGTTTCTTCGATATCGAGATGCAGAAGGCGAACCACGCGTTCTTCATCGACCGCGCCATTCTCTACAACGCCTTCCTCACCATCCGGGCGAAGCAGGAGATGGAACGCTCGCCGGAGTACATGGCGCTCGGCTTTGACGAGCAGCGCAAGCGCCGCTACGAGCTGCCCGACACGGTGTCCATCTGGATTTGCAACTTCGACCTGCCCGAAACGGGCGGCGAAGCCATCGACCGTTGGAACGTGTATAGCAAGAATGCGCTCCGTCGCGGGAATGCGGAACCGGTTTCGCCGAAAAATAGTTATATTATCGTAAACCTTCCGCGATTCACCAAGTCGGCGGACAAGCTGGAACGGCCCGAGGAAAAATGGCTCTACCTGCTCAAGAACGCGGGTTCAAGCGAGGCGCTTCCGGACTTCGGGCACGGCATCTTCGATTCGGCGCTGGAACGCATCAAGGTAGATTACGTGAAGGACGACTTTTTAAGCGTACAGGAGAAGGCTATGATAGCACAGGAAGAAATCGACTGTCGCATCGCCGAAGGGCGTATCGACGCCCGCAAGGAAGGCCGCGAAGAAGGCCGCGAAGAAGGCCGCGAAGAAGGCCGCAAGGAAGGCCGTGCGGAAGGACATAAAGATGGACTTGCAGATGGAATCAGCATTTTTGAGTCTCTTGGCGTTTCTCGGGAACTGCTGGACAAAGCAAGGCAAATTGCGGCAGAAAAGCAGAAATAAGTAAAGGCGGATCAAGTCCGCCTTATTTTGTACATTATCCATTGTCAATCACTGCCGCGTTTAGCGCCGATGTTCGTCAACGGGAAAAACTGCATATTCAGGCGGTAAACCTCATCGGTCCGCTCTGCTTCGGTGGCAATCGCCACGATACGTCTACGGCATTCGGCAAGTTCGCGGACAATGCGCCCGTAATTTTCCCGGGTAATGCCAATGGTAAGCCCGGTAATGTCGCGCCCCTCGGTGCTTTCGTTTTTAAGCGCATCGACGGCAAGCTCCGCCATCTGGATTTGTAAGTCATGGGCAATCATACGCTTCACCGGAGACATCGCTTTTCCCATTTTTAAGGAGCGTTCCGTTTGCCTAAAATTTCCATTCTCCTTTTCTAAATAACCCGCCCGCTCTAAAAAATCAAGGATTTTTTTGACCTCACCCGTCGAAATCCGGCGACGCGAAGCCAAAGAAATCCGCTTTGCCGAGGCATTCGGCATGGCCTGAGCCAGTTCCCGAACGAGCAGATTTTTCCACGATTTAAAAAGTCCATATTCATCGGCAATGGCGTTTTTCACATGGCTTTCTTCCGAAAACCGTAAAAACGCTTCAAGCGTTTTTTTCTTGCTATCGATGTCATTTACACTACCAAAAGAAACAAGACGTTTGAAAAATTCCGATTCAACGTTCGAAAGATTCATGGCGTTTGCCACTTGCAGCGCCGAAGTTTCGCTCAGGTTCTTTTTGCCTTCGCACACATACTGCAAAAACACCGGAGAAGAAAAACCGGCAAGCTTTGCAAACGCCCCCCAGGAAAACCCGGACAGCGCCTTTCGCTCGGCATAAAAATCTCGGATATATTTCCGATAATCCATGTATTCCGTAATCGGTGCCATAACCTCATATCTATATTCAAAATCTAAAAATTCAAATATTTGGAATATAAAAATTTATGATTTTAGTATAAAATGCCAATTTTTACTAAAAATTATAAATATTCAATCATAAAATAGAATATAAAATAAATGTTTCCCATTCAATTTCGGATTTTCCAAGAGCCTATTTTTTGAAAAATAAAACAAAATCATGACACTTTTCCTTTTTTGTTTATACATATTCAATAAAGGTGCCGGTGGCACCCAAACTTTTGAAAAGGAACCATATGCTTTCGTATCAAGACGCCTATAAGATCGCCGCTGAAGTCCACAAGGGACAAAAGGACAAGGCGGGCGGCCCGTACATCGATTTTTTGCAGAATGTCGCGGATTACCTTAAAAGCAAGGGAGAGCCAGAAGAAGTCCAGGTCCTCGCCGTCTTGCAGGACGTCCTTACCGATTCCACGAAAAAGACCCCGGCTGACATCCTTCAGCTGGGTGTTCCTGCCGATATGGTTGCTCGTATTCAGAAGATGACCCACATCAAGAACCAATCTTGGATCGACGAATACAGCTGCAAGCTAATGGCAGAAGGCACTCCGGCTGAAGAAGCAACCTATGAAGCCCGCGAAAAGGAATTCGTGGAATTTGTTTCGACGCTCAAGGACGACCCGATGGCTGTCAAGGCAAAGAGCGCTATTCTGCATGTGCTTCTCGACGACAAGTACACGCGCCACGACCATCGCGAACTGAAAAACCAGTTCCGCATTCGTAAATACCAGCGCGCGATTGAGGCTCTCGAAGCGTAAGCTTAAAAACACGTTTTTAAAAGTCCTGCTCCTTGCAGGGCTTTTTTATTTCTTCAAAGCCCATGTAGCCGGACATATTGCAATTTGTTATCTTTTCCGCGTATTAAATTAGCGCTAAACAACATTTAGCACAAAACCTCACAAGGAACACAACCATGGCAAATAAAGTCTACAACTTTAGCGCAGGACCTTCGGTTCTGCCGGAACAGGCACTCAAGGAAGCATCTGCTGCATGCATCGACTTCGAAAACAGCGGCATCAGCATTCTCTCTATGAGTCACCGTTCAAAGCCAATCGATAACATGTTCGCAGAGACCGAAGAATACCTTCGTGAATTGATGGGCATTCCTGAAAACTACGACATCGTGTTCCTCGGCGGTGGCTGCTCTCTCTTGTTCTGCATGCTCCCGATGAACTTCCTGAACCAGGACGCTACGGCTGACTACGCTCTTACCGGCGTGTGGGCCAACAAGGCCTGCAAGGAAGCCAAGCTGTTCGGCAACGTAAACGTGGCTTGCGATACCAAGTCCGAAACCTACAGCCGCATCGAAAAGAACCTGAACCTTTCCGACAACGCCAGCTACCTCCACATTACCGCCAACAATACTATCTACGGCACGGAATGGCAGAGCTTCCCGAAGCCGAAGTCCGGCTTCCTCATGGCCGATGTGAGCTCCGACTTCCTCGCCCGCAAGATCAACGTATCTGACTTCGGCGTGATCTACGGTGGAGCACAGAAGAACATCAGCTGCGCAGGCGTGACGGTGACGATTATCCGCAAGGACCTTCTCGGCAAGGTCGATCGCACGATTCCAACTATGCTCAACTTCCAGACCCACATTGACGCAAAGAACATGTTCAACACGCCTCCGGTATTCGCCGTCTACGTAATGAACCGTACTCTCAAGTGGCTCAAGGAATTCGGCGGCGTCGAAGCGATTGAAAAGCTCAACCGCGAAAAGGCGGCTCTCCTCTACAGCGCACTCGACGCCTCTAAGGTGTTCGTCGGTACCGCTGCGAAGGAAGACCGTTCTATTATGAACGTTCCGTTCGTTTTCAACAAGGACGTCGTCGCAGCCGACAAGGCAGACGATCTCGCTAAGGAATTCCTTGAATTCGCTAAGGCCCG
>NZ_JALFIA010000050.1:0-13385 GCF_022776125.1 Hallerella sp.
TTTTGTCCCACCCAAGTTGAACTTGGACATTTTTGGCAAAGCTAATAAGATAGTCCATCATGTCGGCTGGGATTTCCAGTAGGCCTGACGGTCCTTGACTGCATTATACATTTTTTCTCTCCGTTCGTTAAGCCGATCTTCCATCCTGCCCGCAAAAACTTCATCAGGGGTCAGATACCCGATAGCCGAGTGCAACCTTGCCGTTGTCGTGGATGATGCGGGCGCGGGCATCGGGATAGAGTTCCTCGTCGGGAAAAGAACCGGATGACCGTTGCCGGGCCGATGCCCGTCCTTTCCGCGAGCGTCATCTTCTTTTTCCCTAGGGACGGCAAAGGATTAAGCCAGTCCTTTTCTGTAAAATCACGCACAAAAAGTGGATTTTTCAGTATCCTTTTCGGTTAGGTAGGCGTTTTGTGTCCGAATCGAAGCGTTGGTTTGTAACTACAATTGAGCTTGGCTTTATAAAGCCCAACTGAACTAATTATTTCTGCAACGGATAACGCTTTAAGATTTCGAGCATCTTATTTTGCACGTTGCCGTAGCGTTCTTCGTAAGAGTTTCGAATCCCCCACTCCCGAGGAATGGCGAAGATCGCTTCAATCCAAGCTTTGAAAAGCGCATTGCAGATTGAAACCTTGGAAAGCTTTTTGCCGTCGCTCGATTGTTTTGGAACGCCACCCTTGGCCATACGAAGGTAACGCTTGAATGCAATGACCGGCAAGCGGACAAGGCTTGAAACGGGCAGCAAGCGGACCGCAGAACGCAACCGGTTTCGTTCCGAAAAATAAAGCTTTCGAGGCGAATAACGGACCGTAGTGAGGGAACGTTCGTGGAAAACCTTGGCACGTGGGCAGAAGAAGGTCTTGAATCCGCAAAGATTAAAGCGGAAATACCATTCGGATTCTTCAAAGAAGAGGAAGAAGGATTCGTCAAGTTCGCCGACCTTATCTGCACACTCCTTGCGGAACGCCATCACGGCGCCGTAGCAGCCAAAGACTTCCTTTTCGCGGATATCCGTATCCTTCTCGTCTTTTCCGGAACCTTCGTTTTCGGCAAAAAGGTCTTCTCCAAAGAGAACACCAATCGCGTTCACAAAACCAGAACGTTCCATGACAAGGCTTGCCACGGATGCTGCTTCGGGATGCGCTTCAAAACAGGCGAAAAGATTCTTTGCCCAATCCTTGTCAAAATCCAGATCCATGTTGCAAAGAACCTGGATGTCGGAAGTCATGTGTTCGCGGAGTCCATTGCAAGCCCCTGCGTAGCCGCGGTTCTTTGTTGAACGGATGATTTCGCAAGGTTCACCCGACTGCTCAAGCAATTCGAGGGAATGATCGGCGGAGGCGTTGTCATAAACGAAGACGCGAACCGGGAACGATTGCGCGGTCAAGCTTTTGACACAGCGGACGAGTTCTTCTCCACCATTATAATTGATGATTCCGACTTCCATTTGGTTCATGCGTAAAAAATACTATTTTTGCAACTATGCAAAAGATAAAGACACTTCTCAAATTGGTGGTCAGCGTCGGCGGCTTGATCTTTGTCTTTTCACGTGTGCCTTTTTCTGATATTTTCAAGAACTGGAATTTGTCAGTTCTTCCGTGGCTGATTCCGATGCTTATACTCACGGAACTAGGCATGTTGATTCAGGCGAACCGTTGGAAGAAGATGTCCATCGAAGGACCGGAAATTCCCTACCGCAGTTACTACGCCTATATCGCTCTCGGTTATTTCTTTAATAACCTTTTGCCGGGAGGTTTTGGCGGCGACGTCGTAAAATCCGTCGCTTTTGGAAAGCGCTATGGTCAAACTTCTCAGTCGGTGGCGTCCATTTTGATTTCGCGCATTCTAGGATTGCTCGCTTTGTTCGTTTGTTTCTTTTGCGCGATCCCGTTTTTGAGCCTTCAAAAAGCAATTCCTTCGGTTTACCATGTGACGATGATTTGCATGTGCGGATTATGCATTGCGGCGACCGTGTTATGCCTTTTTTCGGACAAGTTCCATTTGGACATTATTTCGAAGCGTGTGCCGTTCGTGGCGAAGTTGCAGAACAGTCTTGCCATTTACCGCAAGCATAAAGGCATTCTTTTTTTTGCGGTGATGGATTCCATTTGGCTGCAGCTGATTACGATTGCGACAAACTGCCTGTACTTTATGGCGATCGGGCATCCGGTTTCCTGGGCGGCAGTCACCGTATTTTCGGGAATTATCATTATCGTTTCGATGATTCCGATTTCGATCAACGGGATCGGGATTCGTGAAGGCGTCCAGATAAGCCTTTATACAGGCCTCCTCGGAATCCCTGCGGACATTGTGCTTTCGGCAGGACTTTTGGGCTATATCCTTCTACTCTTTCAAGTGTGTCAGGGAGCCGTGGTCTTTGCGATTCAGAAAAAGCATTCTAAAGCGGGATAAGAGCCTTTTATGGCTCTTTTTCAATAATTAAGAACGAAAATTTACATCTCAATTTCCATAAAGAATGCTAGTTTGATAAAAGTCGGTCAGCAAAAAGAGGATTTTGCCATGCGTATTTTTATTACTGGTGGTACCGGTTTTATCGGTCATTATGTGGCTCGTGAACTTTTGGAAAGCAACCACGAAGTTGTCATTTTGACAAGACACCCGGATAAGATTCCCGCACTTGCAAACCATTCCAAGGTGACGATCCTCGTAGGAACCATTTACGATGCCGCGACCATTTCCAAAGGCCTTGTCGGCTGTGATGCGTGTATTCATATTGCACTCGGTTGGGGCGAAACTCCACTTTCCATGCTTGAAAATGATACACGTGCTACCGTGCTGATTTTGCAGGCGGCAAGCAAGGCGGGGTGCAAGAAATTTATTTATACCTCAAGTACCGCCGCGATGGGAAAATTCCGCTCGGTGATGAATGAAAACGTCATCAACCTTCCGGTGGACCTTTACGGAGCGACGAAGGCGGCGGGCGAAGCCTATGTGCTCGGCTTCCGTGGAACCTCGATGAAGCGCAACATTATTCGTCCGGGTTATACGTTCGGAAACCCCGCCTTTGGCGAAAACGGCGTCACTCAGCCCGATAGACGTTTCGCTTTGATGGCGCAAGCCGTAGTAAATGGTGGCGATATTCACCTGATTAGGAATGATGGTACGCAATTCATTTCTGCTGCAGACCAGGCAAAGCTCTTTAAACGCGTTCTCGACAGCGATTATAACGAAGAAATTTATTTGGGACTCAGCCGTAACTGGATTTCTTGGCACGACATCGCCAATCGAATGCTCGAACTCTATGAAAAATTGACCCACAAAAAAAGCTCCGCGAAAATCGTGGAGCAAGATTTGGGGTGGTCCGACCATCCGATGCTCTTTTCTGTGGAAAAAATCGCAACCACTTTCGGCTTAAGCTTTGACGCTAGCGCCGAAATGGACAAGCATATCGAATGGCAGTTGAAATCTACAATAGCGAATTCTTGAGGAAAGTTATCGCTTTGTGGCGAGAAGGGCTCAGCGGTTCGTAAAGTTCGAGTACGCGGAGCAAACGCTTTTTGCCCGGTTCAATATACTGCTCAAAGCTTGCAATCTTCTTTTCCATCGACAAGAAACAGAACGCTCCCATCGCCTGCATCAAACGTTGCAGGCTTGCTTGTAAAAAGAGCGTCCATGCTTCATCCTTGTCGAAGGATTCGTGGCAAAGCGTATAACCGCGGTACCAATCTTCAAAGAAATCTTCCACCATTGCTTCTGGGAGAGAGACGTACGGATCCCAGAGAAGCGAAGCTATGTCGTAGAACATCGTGCCGCGGCGAGCGCCTTGGAAGTCTACAAAGCCGACTTCGGAAGTGTTGCAAACCATGATGTTCTGGGACTGGAAATCGCGATGCATCAAAACCTTCGGATGCGTGTCGACCATGCAAGCGAGGGTCGAAAAGAAGTTTTCGACTGCCTGCGGAATTTCGGCAATGCCCCTTTTCTTTTGAAGATAATTTGTACGGAAATAATCGGTTTCCCATTTGAGAGCGCTGTAATCAAAACGGCGAGCTGCAATATCTGCACGGCAAAGGAAGAACTTGGGGCTGGATTCCTGCCAGCGGACCAATGCATCGATCACAGCCGGGTACAGAACACGTGCGCTGCCAGCGAGGGTCTGGCCGTCTTGGACTACAACGGAAAGGAGCGTGTGTTCGCCCATGTCCTGCATCAGGATTTGGGCGAAAGCATCGTCGACAGCCCAAATTTCTGGTGTCGGCAGGCTAAAGTCGTTAAAGGATTTTCCGTAAGAGACAAAATGTTCAAAGTCTTCATTCGCGGAGGCGTTCGTTTGCAGAATCGCGGTCTTTTCGCCTTCGGTGATGCGGTAATATTGACGGCCCGATCCTGCGGAACCGGCGAGGCTCCATGCGGCTTTAGCGGTAAAGCCTTTACTTTCAAGGGAACGGAGAATCTTGGGGGCAATTTGCGGACGTTCTTGTATCATAGCGTATCCTGGAATTGAATTTCTTTGATAATATATCATTCTAATTTTCATTTTTGTACGAAATTCAAATATTTCAAAAATATTTTTTTGAATTTCCCGTTGCCATTGCCAAAAAGCTTTTTTATTTTCTTTGCGTATGAATTACTCGATCATCACTCTCAACGGCAACAACTGGTGGTGGCGTACTTTGAAATCGGAGTACGCGTTTTGATCGTTTGATCCATTTTTAGGCAAATGCGGCTCCGATATGAAATCGGGGCTTTTTTTTTGCATTAGAAATTCAATTATAAGGAAGAAATCATGACCGAAAGAACAGACAGTATCTATGTAGCGCTCCCCGGTGAACGCTATACCCCGTTCTCCTTAGCGAAAAAGCTCGGCGCTAAGGCAATCTTTGAATCGGCAAGCTTTGCGCACGGTCGTAGCCGCTATTCCACTCTGATGGTAGACGAAGGCTTCCGCTTGCGTCAGAACGAAAAGGACGTGAGCATTGTCGTGGACGGCAAGGAAAGCGTCTTTTTGAAGGAAGGCGAAGGAGACATTCTCGATGCTCTTTTAAAGATCTCTGCGGAAAATACGGTTCCGCCTAACCAGATCCCAATCCCTTCTTCGGGCGTGGGCTATCTCGGCTATGAATTCTGCGCCCGCTGCGATACGATTCGCCTTGCTCCGCAGGTCGATGAATTGAACATTCCAGAAGCGGAATTCTTAATCGGTCACATTTACATCGTCTTTGACCACTTTACCGAAAAGCTTCACCTGTTCGCTCTGAACTACGAAGAACACCAGATTAATTTGCCGGCTGCGATCGAAAACATCCAGAAGCGTCTTGCGGATCTGGACTTTAGCTATCTCGCTCCGGAAGCCAAGTACAGCAAGGGCATTACGATGACGGACATCGAAAACTCTCGCAAGGAATACGTGGAAAAGGTCGCGGAACTGCAGAAGCATATTATCGCAGGTGATATCGTGCAAGCGGTCCCATCTCGCCGCATCCAGTTCGCAAGCGATATCGAAGCTTTGGACATTTATCGCAGACTTCGCACGGTGAACCCGTCGCCGTATATGTTCTACCTCGATTACGGTACGCATCAGTTCATCGGCGCTTCGCCGGAAAGCCTTGTACGTGTGCGCGAAGGCATCGCCACAATTCACCCGATTGCCGGTACACGTCGTCGCGGTAAAGATGAAGCGGAAGATGAAATACTCATCAAGAATTTGAAGGCCGATCCAAAGGAACGTGCAGAACACCTGATGCTCGTGGACCTAGCTCGTAACGACCTCGGCCGAGTTTGTGAAGCGGGTACCGTGGAAACGACCAAGTACATGGATTGCGAAAAGTTCAGCCATGTGATTCACCTCGTTTCCGATGTGCAGGGAAAGGTTTCGAAGGGCAAAAAAGCGATTGAAGTCTTGCGTTCGAGCTTCCCGGCGGGTACGGTGAGCGGCGCTCCGAAAATCAGCGCAATCGAAATTCTTTCTCGCCTTGAAAAGGTCAAGCGTCGCTTCTATGCGGGTGCCGTGGGCTATATGGAATCCGATGGTGACTTGGATTTTTGCATTGCCATTCGTTGCTGCTTGAAGCAGGGTAAGACGATTAGCTTGCAGGCGGGAGGCGGCATTGTCGCAGCCTCTAACGCTGAACGTGAATTCGAAGAAACAAATGAGAAATTGGGTGCCGTCCGCGCCGTGTTGGAAGGAGAAAATTAAAATGATCGTCATTATCGATAACTACGATTCCTTTACATACAACGTCTATCAGGCGCTGGCAAAAATCACCCCGGAAGAAATTCGCGTGCTCCGTAGCCGTGAATGCACGATCCAGGAAATTGAAGCCTTGAATCCGAGTCGTTTGATCGTGAGCCCGGGTCCGGGTCGTCCGGAAGATGCGGGAATTTCCGTAGAAGCGATCAAGCATTTTGCAGGCAAGCTTCCGATTCTCGGCGTATGCCTCGGACATCAGGCTATCGGCTACGCTTTTGGTGCAAAGATTGTGCAGGCGAAGTTCATTAAGCACGGCATTGCGGAAGAAATTGACTTGGACGGCAAGGGCCTTTTCCGTACCATCGGCAAGAAGAATATCTTTACGCGTTACCACAGCCTTGTGATCGATGAATCGACACTGCCTTCGGATTTTGAAATCACGGCACGTGCTACGGACGGCGACATTATGGGCATTCGCCATAAGACGATGCCGATTGAAGGCGTGCAGTTCCATCCGGAATCCATTGCGAGCGGCCGTGCAGACGAATTCTTCAAGGCGTTCTTGAACTACCGTCGCGAACCGCTCGATGTGCGCGGCATTTTGAACACGCTCATGGACGGCAAGGATCTTTCCCGTAAGACAGCAGAGCTCTTTATGGAAGACCTGACGGACGGCATCATGGATGAACGCCAGATGGCGGGCATCTTGACCGCACTCTTTGCTAAGGGTCCTGTGGCAGACGAAATCGCCGGCTGCGCCTATGTGCTGAACAAGAAGAAGCGCCGTTTTCCGTACAGCGGTGACGAACTCACGGATATCGTGGGTACCGGTGGCGACGGTAAGGGAAGCTTCAACGTGAGTTCCCTTTCGGGCCTCATCGCCGCGACTTGCGGTGCGAAGGTAGCAAAGCACGGTAACCGTGCCGTTTCGAGCAAGTCGGGCGCAGCGGACTTCTATACGGCTGCAGGCTTTAAGCTCGATATGACGCCAACGCAGGCTGCAACAGTCATCGACAAGACGAACTTTGTATTTCTCATGGCTCCGGTTTATCACAGCGCAATGCGCTTTGCGGCCCCGGTGCGTGCGGCTCTTGGCGTAAAGACCATCATGAACTTGCTTGGACCTCTCACGAACCCGGCTGAAGCCAAGTATCTGATGCTCGGCGTATACAGCAAATCAGTGCTCGAACCGTTTACCAAGGCGGCAAAGGCTCTCGGTGCAAAGCGTGTGATGGTCGCAATCAGCGATGACGGCTATGATGAAATTTCTCCGTGCGTTCCGTCAACGATTGCAGAAATCCTCGAAGACGGCAAGTACCGTGAATACCGCTTGGATCCAAAGGAATTCGGCGTTCCGTCTGTGGACCCGGAAGATCTCGCCGGCGGCACGGGCGCAGACAACTTTGCACTCGCCATAGATCTGTTGAATGGCAAGGGTCGCCCGGGCATCAAGTATGCTTGCGCTTTGAATGCGGGGGCAGCCCTTTATATTAGCAACAAGGCAAAAACCGTGAAGGAAGGCTACGACATGGCGATGAAGGCAATGGAAGACGGCTCCGTTCTAAAGAAGATCGAAGAAGTCAAGAACGCCACTCAGCAGTTCTAAACTTCCTCGCTTTGGAATATGCAAAAGGCCCGCAATGATGCGGGTCTTTTTTGCAATGCTTGAATTTTAATTTACAATGCTGTGTTTGCCGTTCAAACAGAATCAAATTAGAGGTTCTTGTTGATAGCGGCAACAAGCGTGTTCTTGGGAACTGCACCGACGATATTTGCCACTTCCAAACCGTTCTTGAAAAACTTCATGTTCGGGATGTTCGTAATGCCGAAACGAGCGCAAAGAGATTCGTTCGAATCCACGTCCACCTTGGCAACGACGATCTTTTCGTCAAATTCTTGGGCGAGTTCTTCCATCACAGGACCCATCATCTGGCACGGTCTGCACCATACAGCCCAGAAGTCCACCAAGACGAGTTTACCAGAATTTATCACCTGGTCAAAATCTTTTTCTGTCACATTGAGAACGGACATTCTTCACCTCTCTAAATTTTTGCTATAAAATAGCTATTTTTCTACATCGAGAGTATAGATATGCCTTTTTTTGCGATTCTCATCACGTTTTGCCTGTTCCTTTCGCCAGCACTCGCTGCTGTCGATGAACTCAGCACAGCGCGCAAGGGAGCAGAATCGCCGGAAATCGCAGAACGCACCTACGACTTGGAAGGTCAGAAGGCGGAATGGATTCTCGGCACTTCGATTCTCGGCAATCCGGATTTGGATTTTCGTTCCGCAGGAATCGGCGGCCCCACGCGCAGACTCCCCTCTAAGCTTGCTGGCATTTTCACGTTCCCGCTTGAATACGATGAGACGCAGCTTTCGATGTATGGCGAAAACGGTGTGATGAAGGAAGACTTTGCCCGCGGAATTCCTGTGGACACTCCAGAAACGCATATCCTTTGGGAACGTTATTCGTTTAACGGAAACTCTTTCGGTTTGGACTTTAGACGTCTGTTGCTCGACAGCATTGAGCTCGATATCGGTTGGGCAAGCTATTCGAATGACAGCTCCAAAGTATTCCGCTATCAGGATGTGACCCACCAGCCGTTCTTTGCTTTGGGACGAGACTCTTCGCAGATTCCATTCACCGGGCGTAACGTACAAATGAACACGACGCATTTTAAGCCTGCGATTGCCTGGTATTTTCCCAAGGGAACCGCCGTGGCAAGCATGAGCTACCTCGTGGTAGAGAACGACGATATTCCTCCGTACGCATACACGCAGGATACGACCGATTACAGCAGTGTAACCTATTTGAAAAACCCGTTGAATACGGAATTGCGTTCGTTCACGTATGGCATTCGCGGATCGTTTCATCCGATCAAGCCGTTAGAAATTTATGCAAGCATTTACAGCGGCGAGCATGAAATCTATTACGACAGTTTGCCGGATTTGGTGAAGAGCATTCAAGACACTCTCGATGAAGACGGCAAAACGATCCAAGATACTACCTGGTACGGGGTGACCGACGCTTTGAAATATGAAACGATCAATGGCGAAGGCGGAATTGCGTTAAAACTTCCGCTGAATCCAGCACTTCGCATGCAGTATGAATTCACCGAGCTCAATTCCCGGTACAAGCAGGACCGTGAACTTTATTATTTGGAATTGAAAGACGAACTCGCATTCCTCGAATTTAGAGTTCAGGCAGGTGCGTTGCGCAATTCGAACATCTTTGATTCCGTGGAAGTGGCAAAGATGACATCCGCCTATGCGACTTTGCACTTGCCGTACCATTTGGACCTCAAGGGGACGGTTCGAAACGACGTGCGCTTCCCCGATGTCGATGAGCTCAAGGTTTACAACCGCGCCCGATATGCTTACCCGAACAAAGATTTGAAGGAAGAAGAACGCGTACGCATGACCGGAGATTTCGAATGGAATCCGGGTGGAATCTTTTACGGCGTCGGTTTGCGATACGAATATGCGGATAATCCGATCAAGCAGCGCTGGGTAACAGGAGAAGGTCTCGAATCGATTGAAACGGCTTCGCAGTGGATCAATCTGGATTATGCAGAAGTTTTGGACTGGTATGTGGCGGCAGGCATTTCCATTGGAAATTGGCAGCTCTATTTGGAACGTGAACAGTCCCTAGCAAAAGAGAATCGCCCGATCGATGTCACGGATCTTTATTACAAAGGTTACATCCGCTGGTCGGATAAATTTGTGAAGAACCGTTTAGGCGTAAGCGTCGCCTTCAACTTTACATGGTTCGGCAACCGTTACGATCTTCAAGTGACGGAAGACGAGGAAGCAGAAAAAGAAGTGCTGGAAGTCGTCGAACTCAAGCATTATCTCGCTTTGAATTTTGAAGCTCGCATGCGGATTCTTACGTTCTCGCTGTACACGCGTATCGACAATTTGAATCACAGCCTTTATGAACCTGCTGCGGGTTACCGACCCGAAGGAATCCGATTCCTCTACGGCATTACGTGGAGCTTTGACAATTAAAAGGCTCAAAGATCAGGGTTTGATTTGAACCTTGTACATCACCGGCCAGTTTTTCCCAGTGATCCAAAAAGCTTTTCCGTCAAAGGCGATGCCGTTCAGGACTTCTGCTTCCGGAATCTTTTTACGGATCTGACGGGCAATCCTTGAAAAATCATACCACTTGAGAACCTTGCCCGATTTCGGATCAATTGCGGCAATGGAATCGGACTGCCAAACGTTTGCGTAAACAATGTCCCCCACCGCTTCCAGTTCATTCAGATTGCGGACAGGTTTGGAATCGTCCGTTACAGAAACGTTTCGAAAAACGTTCTTTTCGCCAGGCGAAAGAAAGTACAGGCGATCACTGCCATCAGACATCAACAAGGAGCCTTTATAAAAAGCGAGTCCCCAGCCTTCTGTCGGAATCGAAAAGGCGCTTTTGCGGGTTAGCGTTTGAGCGTCATAAACGAAAGCGGTTCCCTCACGCCAAGTCAGCCAAAAAATATCGTTTCCCAGTTTAATGGACCCTTCGCCAAAGAATCGAGATTCCAAAGAAACGGAATCCGTCGGTGCTTTGCCCGGCGCCGGGTAACGGAACATTCGGGATTTCCCATAATGCCCCGTCGTTTCGTAAAGAACTCCCCCGTCAAAAAACAGGCCCTGCGTATAATGGTCCACAGAATGTTCTGCGGAATCCAAAACCGTAAAAGAGCCGAGAGCCGCGGCGCAGAGGAGTTCAGAAAGCATTACTTCGAAAGCCAAATGTCCGGCCAGCGGTCATTGCCGGAGTGATACGTGATACGAGCTGCGGTCTTTGGATCTTTACCGATTTCCCACAGGTAAAGTTCGTAATCATAAATGTCGTGATCGTGACCCTTTGCCGTTGCGCCCCAGACGAGCCATTTGCCATTTGCAGAAACGCGTGGGAAGTATTCATGCGAGCGACGGCCCGGAAGGTCCATGAGCTTCGCGGCTTTCGGAACGCCAAAGAAGCCGACCTTTTCTTGCTGTTCGCCGTTCTTGACGTTGAACCAAAGAATTTCACTTGGAGCGGCAGTGCCACCGTTACCCGTCGGATTTACACGGTAAACCTTGCTGCCGTCGGCAAAGAAGTCAATTTGACAGCCGTCTCCGGACTTGTTCCACTTTTTATTTGCAATGTCCCAGATGCCCGTTTCGCGCATGGAACCGCGGAGGGTGATGGCGATGTACTTGCCATCTGGAGAAAGGTTCGGTTCCTGCAGAATGACACCCTTTTCGTCAAAGGCTTTTTCGCCGTCCAAAAGCAGCTTTTCTTCACCCGATTCGAGGTTCTTCTGGAACACTTTTGCGCCGCGGGAAAAAACGATGTTTTTACCATCTGGACGGAAAGTGCCCCAGGTGGCGTTATCGGCGACTTTCTTTTCGTTTTCACCGTTCACGTCGATCATCCAGAGGTCCCATTTTTCTGGATAATTCGCATCGTTTTCCGGAGTCCAGCCACCCTTGGAACGGGTAAAGATGATCTTTTGACCGTCCGGAGAGAAGCGCGGAAACCAGTCCACGGTAGAGGAATTGGTGAGCGCCTTCGAATCAGTTCCGTCTGCGTTCATGATCCAAAGGTCATGCGTCGAATGGACACGGGATGTGGACCAGACGATTTTACCGTTGAGTTTTCCCTTGATCGCATTCAAGGATGACTGTTCTTCGGAAGTCGGGGCTACCGGAGCACCTGTCGGAGCTTCATCTGCAAAAGCGAATGCAGAAAGGGCGAGCGTTGCAACGGCGAGTTTCAAAATTTTCATTTTAGAATTCCTCAAATCAAATTCAAATATGGAATATAAAATATTATTAGTGTCCGGTAAAAAATATAGCCAAAAATAAAAATGGCAGGTTCCTCAGGCGAAGAACCTGCCCGTTTTGTTTTTACCTTGTAATTAGTTGACCCTTAAAAAGTCACTTCGCGAGCGCAGGATAAGGAGGTTCGCCGTTTTTATTCACCCCTTCCCGGCAAAGGAAGCAACAGTATAGCCATTCCAACCGGACAAAAAAGCGCCTCATGGCCCTCTTGAAGTTGAACGCCGCTGCTGCAAGCTTTGCGTTGAGCATATCACCAAAGATTCCCTTGTAGAAGTTGCGACCCATGCGGTGATCGCTTTTCAAGTGACCATTGATTGGTTCGATGCCAGCCCTCTTGCAAAAAAGCTTGTGAGCCTTTTCCTTCTGGTAGTAAGTCGCGTTTTTCTTCGGGACGTCCGGTATCACGATCTTTGTCGTTCCGGATTCCTTTTGTCCGCGGTATCCCCGGTCGCATGCTGCCCGGCTCGGCCTGAAGCCGAGCATTTGTTCAACATGGTCAAGCGTATCGTCTATCGTATGTCCGTCATACTCGTCCCTGAACGCGACTGCGCCGACGATGAGGCCGCTGTAGCTACGGGCGATTGACACCTTGTTGCCGAACTCGTATTTCTTGTGTTCCTTGCCCTTGCCGATGCATTTTACTTCGGGTTCGTGAAGCGAATAGACCTTGTCCTTGTCGCATTTCTTCTGTGCCAGAACTTTTTTGAAAAGCTCGATTTTTTCTTTGTACGTGTTCAACAAGTTCTTGCTGGCGAGATTTCGCTCTAATTCACGGACGAGCCGTCCCGCGATTGTCTTCAGCCTGCGCTGCGGAAGACGGAAGTGGACAAGTTCGCTCGGGTCGCAGGGCTGCTCCGTCGTGAAGATGCGTTCCCCGCAAAAATACTGGTAATAGGCGTTTTCCTGAAATTGCTCCACGACGGACTCGTCCGACACATCACGGATGTGCTTCAGGATGATGAACCCGGTCATGAGACGGATCGGCTTGTTCGGCGCACCCATTTTGTCGTCAAACCGTTTAGAAAACTCGGTCTCGAACTTGTTCCAGTCAATCTTGTTCGCAAGAACGTAAAGGGGATGCTTGCGATTCAACTGTTCCTCAAGGGAGCAGAAAAGGCTTGTCTGGGCGTGGGATTTTGGCGGTCTGTACATAAAAAATTGCAAGGTTTTCAATCATATTTTAGAAATCCTTGCAATAATTTCACAGGGTAGAAATCAATTTTCCCCAATAGTTATGCGGGCTGGGCGGGATTTTAAGGGACGACTATCTACATTTCTAATTTCTCATTCCTAATTTCTAATTTTTTTCTATTTTTGCTTTTCGGTGACAAATTATAAAGATATCAAATCTCTGACTGTGGACGAGCTCAAAGAATGGCTTTCTGCCAACTGTGAGAAGACGTAC
>NZ_JALFIA010000068.1:0-15206 GCF_022776125.1 Hallerella sp.
TTCTCCATTCTGCAAACGGCGCTCAGGTCTTCAACCTCGACATGCTGCCGAGCGGCATCTACCTTGTACGCGCCAAGACCGCGGAAGGCATGCAACAGATGAAGTTCTTCAAGGAATAAAAAGCATTCACCCCAAATCGAAGGCGGACGTCGTAAGGCGCCCGTCTTTTTACTAAATTTTTGCTGTCTTAAAATAAAGAGGTTCTCACATGAGCAAGAATTATAAAATCGCAGTTCTCCCGGGCGACGGTATCGGTCCGGAAGTGATGAAGGAAGCTGTCCGCGTTCTCGATGCCGTGGCAGAAAAGTTTGGTTTTAGCACCGAAAAGGAATGGGCTGACGTCGGCGGTATCGCTTACGATCATTTTAAGCATCCGCTTCCGGAAAGCACTCTCAAGACGGGTGAAGCTGCAGACGCAATTCTCTTCGGTTCTGTCGGCGGTCCGAAGTGGGAATCCCTGCCTCCTAACCTCCAGCCGGAACGCGGCGCTTTGCTCCCGCTCCGCAAGCACTTCAAGCTTTTCTGCAATCTCCGCCCGGCCAAGGTTTACAAGGAACTCGCCCCGGCTTGCCCGCTCCGCGCAGACATCGTCGGTGACGGCTTCAACATCCTCACGGTCCGCGAACTCACCGGTGACGTTTACTTCGGTCAGCCGAAGGGTCGCGAAGGCTCGGGCAAAGACGAAATCGGTTACGACACCATGAAGTACAGCCGTTACGAAGTCGAACGTATCGCTCGTTTCGCATTCGAAGCTGCGAAGGGCCGTCGCAACAAGGTTGCAAGCATCGACAAGGCAAACGTTCTTACCACGAGCGTCTTCTGGCGCGAAATCGTGAAGGAAATCCACGACAACGAATTCCCGGAAGTTGAACTCGAAAACCTCTATGTGGACAACGCCGCTATGCAGCTCCTCCGCCGTCCGCGTGACTTCGACGTTCTTCTCTGCCCGAACCTCTTCGGCGATATTTTGACCGATGAATGCGCAATGCTCACCGGTTCCATGGGTCTTCTCCCGTCCGCTTCTATCGCTGAAGGATCCTTCGGTCTGTATGAACCGGCGGGTGGATCCGCTCCAGACATCGCCGGCAAGGGCATTGCAAACCCGCTCGCCCAGATCCTTTCCGTGGCCCTTATGCTCCGTTATTCCTTCAAGGAAGAAGAAGCCGCGAAGGCTATCGAAACCGCGGTAGAAAAGGCGATCAGCGCCGGTTACCGCACGGGTGAAATCTGGAAGGAAGGCGACAAGAAGGTCGGCACCACCGCTATGGGAGACGCAATCCTCTCCTTCTTGAAGTAATCCTTTAAAGCTTCACAAAAAGCACTCGCCCATGCGAGTGCTTTTCTTTTTCCATAAAAAGCAGTAGGATTCCTTCTGCATTTTCAAAAAATTGGAATTTAAATTCTGCGGAACTTCTTTGCCAAGTCCTTGCGGTTGAGCGATTCCAAACGATTCGCAAGTTCTTCACGCACCTGACCGTCCATCATGTGGATTTCATTCTTGTACGTGTCGAGATACTTTTCCAAGCGCTCGAATTCACCGAGGGTGGCGAGCATGTTCACATAGTCCGGGCTCACGTAAACGGTCAAGCGGAACTTTTCGTGAGCATCCAAGAGCTCTTCCTTTCGCTTCGGAGAAACGACCTGGCAAAGGCTCATCAAGTGATATTCCTTCGGGAACTTTTCATAGAGCTTTTCGGCAAGATCCAAAGCTTCCTTCTGTTTTTCTTCCTTAAAAAGAATGCCCACTTTCAAGTCCAAAAATTCTTCTTCGTCGCTGCCCGTCGGGTCCTTGACTTCGGCGAGAACACGGTTTGCATTCACCAGGTCATCGGTGACGTAATAAGCGTTTGCCACGTCGATGTGCGTCTTGTTCGAATGCTCCGGATCGGCGAGGTAGGCAAATTTTTCGTACTGCTGCGGATTCCCTGCACCGTCTGCCAAGTCCATAAGACCCGCGTAGATTTCACCTTCATTTTCAAGATCGTGCGAAGTCACGGTCGAAACCACTTCCTGCATCACCTTTTCGAGCTCTTCTGCAGAAAGGAAGTCGTGAGTCGAAAGGAAGAGTTCCGTACGCGGTTCTTCTCCGACCGAGTTCACCACCAGGTCATGCATCAGGCTCATCACGTATTCGCGGTCTTCAAAGTCCTTCGCCTTTTCCACGAACTTGTCCACGGCGGCGGCAAAAAGTTCTTCCACCGCCATTTCGAGTTCTTCTTCGGATTCCGGAATTTCAAAGAATGCGCTGCAGTTCATAAACCAGCCGAGCATTTCCAAAACTTCACGGTCTTCCTTCAAGGCTTCGATTTTTTCAAACTGATCCGCAAGAACGTCATAAAGCTGACCTGCATCATCAATCGCATCGTGGTAACCCTTTGCGACTGTCAAAAGAACATCACGGATCTTGTCGGCAGCACTGCGGTTCGATTTTTCGAGTGCGACGGACTTCCAAACTTTTTTCTGCTTAGCCATTTATTTTTTCCCAATAATGCGTTGATAAATTTCTTGAGCCTTCGCTTCGTCGCCCGCATTGTAATAGGAATTCCCCACGTTCTCCGCTCCAATGCGGCCTTGGGAATTTCCCATTTTCCAAGCGCTCATGTAATTTTCAAGCGCTTCATCAAAACGATTCTGCGAAAAATAAATCTGTCCTAGGTCTACGTAGAGCTGATCGGAATCCTTCTTAAAGCGCAGACCTTCTTCGAGGGTAAAAATCGCCATCCACGGCGAAGCATCTTCCAGGTACATGTGGGCGAGGTAACGGCGCGCGGAGACGTTTTGCGGGTCGGTCAAAAGACCGTTTTCCATTTCGCGGATCGCCTTCTTGGATTGGCCCATTTTGGAGTAATAGTGCGAAAGCGTATAATGAACGTCTGCGCCCGCAGCCACAGAGTTATCCACAGCGCGCTTTAAGGTCTTGATTGCGTATTCGTAATCGCCGAGCTTTTCGTAAACTTCAGCAAGGCCATACCACGCATCAATGCGGTCCGGATTCAAACGGGTCGCCGCTTCAAAATGCTTTTGCGCAAGGGCAAGGCTGCGCGATTTAATAAAGCATTCGCCGAGCGCATAATGAATGTGATCGGTATCTTCACCGAGCTCCAGCGCTCTCTTGTACGCCACAATCGCAAGACCGTAATCCGTGCCGAGGTAATACAAGTCGCCGAGCAAGACCCAAGCCTTGGTAAAGTCCGGCATCAGCTCCACGGTACGCTTGTACGCAACCATTGCCACGTTATTCTTTCCCAGCTGCACGAGCGTGTTGCCCAGATTGAACCACGCAAAGGGTTCATAACGGCCATCCTGAATCGCCGCGCGGTACATCTTGACCGCCTGCTTGTATTCGCCCTTGTCGTAAAGTTCGTTCGCCGCCTTAAAATAATCCTCTGCAAAGGCTTTCGGGCAAAGCGCAAAGACTGCAACCAGGCAAATTGCAAAACCGTTTACCATTCGAAGTATCCAGTGCTTACGGAACAAACTTGAACTCCTTTGTCGCCTTCTGCGCCACCGGATAATGCCCGAGTTTTGCCGGTTCAAACTTCCAACCGCGAATCGCCTTCAGCGCTTCCGTTTCAAAGCCGTATCCCGCAGGATCGACCGAAAGTACCTTCAAATTCGTGACGTTGCCGTACACGTCGATTACCATGTAAACCTTTACATAACCTGCAACGCCGAGCTTTTTCGCACGTTCAGGGTAAGAAGGATTCACCATCTTCAGCGCCTGGGCTTCTTCGTCCACATCGCCCGCTTCATACACCACATTCTGCATGCCGCCACCGGAACCGACTTCGACGCCATCGCCCGAGCCATCTCCACGGGCAAGCGAAAGATCCATGGCAAAGTTCGAAGTGGAGCGGGCGCTGTTCGAATGGCTCGTCACTTTGAACTTGTTCGGCTGAATGACCTTGTGAATCATTTTCTGCGGTTTCGTCTTCTGCTTTTCCTTCACCACGGTTTCGACTTCGGTAATCGCTTCGAGCGAAGGCTTTTTCGGTGCACTGTTATCCCGGAACAACAAAACGTTCAAAACCGGGACCGCCAAAAAAAAGAACGTATTCACGACAAGCGCAAAAACGACGGCAAAAAACCATCTGGAATGAAACAGAATTCCGGAAAGCTTCTTCAACCGCTACTCCTTCGATGCCGAAATGGAAACTTTACGCACATGCGCCAAATTGCATTCGTCGAGAACATCGACGATCTTTCCCGAAGGTGCATCCCGATCCGAAACAATAATCACCGGGCGATCAGGCGCCTCGTTCATCATCTGGCGCAAAATCGTTTGCAGCGAAGAAAGGTTCACCTGGGTTTCGTTAATATGCACAGTGCCCTGGCGTGTAATGCCAATCAGAATGCTTTCCTTGGAAAGCTCCTTGACCGTATTCGCCTTCGGCTTCGAAACGTCTATTCCCGTTTCACGTGTAAAGGTAGACGTCACAATAAAGAAGATGAGTAAGATGAACGTCATGTCCATCATCGGAGAAATATCGATACCGCCATAGTGACGGCGTCTGGGGCGGATAAAGCTCATTTTTCCTCCACAGAAAGCTGTTCGTTTTCAAACTGAAGCGCTTCTTTCCAGCACTTCGCCTTTAAATTGTTCAGGCGATTCAAAAGCTGATTGTTCGCAAGCACGATCGGGAACGATACGAGAAGCCCCGCCTGCGTCGTGAGCAGCGCTTCGGAAATACCGTCCGCAATCAGCACCGGATTTCCAAATCCAAAAAGCTGAATCGTGCGAAAAACATGGACCATGCCCGAAACGGTTCCCAAAAGTCCAAGCATCGGAGCAAGCGACGCACAAACGGAAATCGTCGGGAACGCCTTGTCAAATTCCACATCATACGCATGCGTCGCGAGCTTCAAGCTATTATCGACAGCGTTACGTCCAAGGCTCACCGCATCCGAAATGGATCGTCGGAGAGTGGCGAACATTCCGTGTTCCCCACGGCTCTTGGCACGGCGATACACAAAGTAACGTTCGAACAAAAGAATCCACGCAAACAGCCCAATGAGGAAAATCGGGAACAACACCCAACCTCCCTGCACAAGCAAGGCGCGAATTTCTTCTAATGCCGAAAGTTTTGTCATCTTAGCCCTTGATCCAACGGGTATTCAAAACGGCAAGGCCCGCCTTTTCCATACGCGCACGAATCGTATCGGCACGGTTCGTTAAGAACGTCAGCAGGAACTGCAAAGGAATTGCGACGATTAGGCCCGCTTCCGTCGTCAAAAGCGCAACCGAAATGCCGCCGGCCAAAAGTTTCGGATCCGAAGTACCGTGCATCGTGATCACTTCAAACAACTGGATCATGCCCATCACCGTACCGAGAAGACCCGCAAGAGGCGCGGTCGTCGCCAAAACAGAAAGGGTCGAAAGTCCACGTTCAAGCGTCGGAACTTCACCGGCAAAGACTTCTTCGATCGCCTTTTCCGCAGCGGCACGGTCCGGATAATCCCGCAGAATTCCCGTTTTCACCACTTTACCGATCGAACCATGAAGCTTTTCTGCCAAAGCGCGGGCTTCGTCTATCTTGCCTTCCGCAGCGAGGTTCAAAACCTTGCGATAATGGAGCGAAGCACCCTTGATCGAAAGCACAACAATGCGTTCCAGTACAATCAAAAGGCCAAGGATCAAAAGAGCGGCGATTGGGTACATCAAAATACCGCCGTCATGGAACGCCTGCTTGATTTCATCCCACAGAGTCTTTTCTTCCGAATTGGCAAGTTCCGTCGAAAGGGTCGTGCTGAGAAGCACATCCACCGGCACCATCGCAAAAGCGGAATCCTTCGCCATGGCAAAAGCTTCATTCACTTCCGCACGCGGTTCCGCCGTATTCATATCGTGCCAGGTAAAAATCTGACCCTTATCGCCCGGAGCCGGAAGCATCATCGAAACGGAACTGTCCGCACCCGAAGAAGCGCGCATCGCATAGATGCCGCCAAGGCGCATTTCTTCGCCGAACACGACACGGCTACCAAAAACGAGTTCGCCCTTCTTCCATTCAATTTCACGGCTAAAGGCGAGTTCCTTCTTCGCAAGTTCAATCACGCTCTTCGCCACGCGCATCGGATCGTCGCGGTAAAGGAGCATGCTCTTTTCGGTACGGTTGAAATCATCAATCCGTTGCGGAATGTGATACGGAATTCCGCGGTCCTTCAGCTGGAACATCGGTTCGAGGATCCCCTTGTCCGCAGCAAGAGCCATGTATTCAGAGCGTTTCGTTTCCGTATTCGCCTTGACCTGGGCCAGGTCTTCACGGGCGATGCGTACGTTTTCTTCCAAGCGAACGCGCTCTTCCATTAAGCGGTCGAGTTCCTCTTTCGCTTCTTCGTACTTCTGGTTAAAAAGTTCGCGTTCCTGGTTCGCCTTTTCACGGTCGTTCCAACGGGCCGCCACTTCCATGTCGCGCTTTTGACGTGCTTCTTCCAAATCGGCTTTCGCCTTGTTCAGTTCTGCACGCTGACGAACCAGATTGTCTCCGGCGACGTCTCCGCCGAGAGGCTGCTGGGCAAACAAGAGGCCCGTGCCGAGCACAACGGCCATCGAAATCTTTTTCAAGGAGAGCATTACTTTTTCACCTCCTTCTTTACAGGCGCCGTTTTTTCAGCGGCCGATTTTTCTGCCGAAACAGACTTTACCGCATCTCCTGTTGGAACAGGAATGCGCACGATATGCGGAGCGGCCTTCCCTTCCGCCACCCGAAGAGCATCCTTCACCTGAGCGCGTACTTCCAAAGAAGACGGGAGCTTTTTCCATTTATAAGCGCCATTCACATGATCGAGCCAGTAGTATTCCGTCTGGTCTGCACTTTCAAAGATAGCGGCGACAGCACCGTAGCGGAAATACTTTCCCTGCATCTGCTTGCCGGTTTCTGCATCGGTCAAATAGCCGTCCCAACTTTCCGTGGTGTAGCCCATGCGGATGCGGTCCATAAAGACTTCGAGAATCCGTCCCAGAGCGTCATCCGGGGCGACGACTCCCTTGCGCAGTTCCGAAGCCATCTGCTTGAAGCTTTCCGCCGTTTCCGTGGCGCGGTAAGGAAAGTCCGCTTCAAAGTACGGAACCAGATCTTCGGCAACCTTTGCAAGTTCCTGAGCGTACTTCTGCTTACGAGCCTCGTACCAATGAGCGACTCCGGCAGACTTGTTGCGCGCTTCGTTCAAACGGGCAAGTTCCGCCTTCATCGTTTCGATTTCCGAACGGAGGGATTTCTTTTGGTTGTTCAGCGAAACGACTTTGTCACGTCCCGACTTAATAAAATCTTCGTGACGCTTCTTTTCGTCTGCATGCAGTTTCTTTTCACGGGAGGTTTCTTCGTTGACCGTTTTGATCTGTCTACGAACGCCGTCGACGGTTTCTGCTGCGTAGGCTACTCCCAAGCTTAAAATCAAGAATAAGGGAAGGATTCTCTTCATAGCTGCAAAGATACAAAAAACGCTTGACGTAAAGCCAAGCGTTGTAAAGGTTTTTAGGCAATCCTTAGCGGCCGAATTCCTTGATGTAAGCCGGCGTATTCTTTGCACCGTGCTTCTTCAAGTAAGAAATTAAACGGGTGTAGCCTTCATTCTTTGCCCAGTCGAGAACCGAGTAACCCTGACCGCACTTGGCGTTCACATCGACACCTTTTTCAACGAGGTAAACCATTGCATCGTAATTACCGCCCTTCACAGCAAGGTGAATCGGGAAGTAAGTGTCTGCGCCACGGGTTTCGAGCGGAGCACCTGCGTCGCCGAGGATCTTCAAGATGTCTGCAGCACCGATCTTGGCCGCCAAAGCGACGGCAGCAGCGGTATTTGCAATTTCACCGGATTCCTTCATCTTGCTCACGAGGAATGCCACAACTTCCTTGTTCTGGCGTTCGATCGCATCTTCGAGATAGGTCTTGCCGGCGCTGTTCGTACCGTCAAGCTTTGCCCCGTGATTCACAAGGTACTGGAGAATGTCGATTTTGCCCTTGTTCACAGCGATGGCGACAGCGGAGTTGCCATTGTCATCGGTCGAGTTGATATCGTAAGAAGCCTGGAGGAAGAGAGTCATGCTCGCGGTATCGCCCGGTGTCACGTAAGAAATAAACTTATTCGGAGTAAACGGAATCTTCTGCTTGGTGAGGTACTTGCGGACAGAAGCCGGATCATTCGGATCCATTTTGTCATCACAAGCGGTGAACATCAGCGAAAGCGCGCAGGCGCCGAGCACAAGAAGGGATTTCTTTTTCATTCGAAAAACTCCAGTAAAATTTAGTCCCCTTGAAAATACACAAAATTTCGCGCTTCGAATCCAAAAATATTGATTTTTTTCACTTGTTTATGCGTTTTTTCGCGCTCCGAATGCTAAAAAATTGTAAACTTAGGATGCAATGACGAACAAGAGCCTCCCAATCCGTTCTATTTTGCTTGCGTTTGCTTTATTCGCAAGCGTCGGCACCGCTTTTGCCCAAAACGATTCGACTGTCCAAACTCCGGTCGTTTCCGATACGGCAAAATCCTCGCTTTCCAAGCCAAAACACCCCTTGAGCATCGCTCTTGTCTACGAATTCAGCGATTTAAGTTCCCGAAATCTCGAAACGAACATGTCCCGGAACGGCCAGCGTTACAACGTGGACATGGAGGTTTCGCACATGTTCGGCGTGAACGGCCAGTACAGCTACAACGACTGGATCTCGTTCTTTGGGCTTCTAGGCTACCGTCAAGCGAACATCGACTACACACCGCGCAATCGAGCCGAAAAAGAAGAAACGATGACTTCCCACAACATCTTCTTGCAGCTCGGCGCCGAAATCGGATTTAGGATCCTGACCGCCAAAAATTACCAGTTCCGCGCTCTCGGGTTTGCGGGTCTTGTAGGCGGCTTGAACCTGATCGACGATTATTATATGAGTTCCCCGCTGTTCGGCTACGTCCGCGGCATTGGAGTTCAGCTGAACATCCGCCACATCTTCATTCTCGGCGGATTCCGTTCAACACACGTTTATTGGCACACCTACCATTCGGACCATTGGGGTGAAGACGACTATGAATTCATGGCGGATTTCGACCTGATGTCTTCTCCGTTTGTCTCTATCGGTATAGGATTCTGAAGATGAAAATTCTTGTTACAGGGGCTGCTGGTTTTATCGGTTGTGAAACCTCTCTTGCTTTTTTGAAAGACGGCCATGAAGTTGTCGGCATCGACAATTTGAACGACTATTACACGCCTCAGCTCAAGCGAGATCGTTTAGCCCGCATTCCGCAGAATCACTTCCGCTTTGTGGAATGTTCCTTGGCCGACAAAGACGCTCTCCTTGCGCTATTCAAAGAAAATTCCTTTGATATCGTGGTGAACCTTGCCGCCCAGGCAGGCGTGCGTTACAGCTTGATCAATCCACAGAGCTATGTGGATTCGAACATTACGGGCTTTTTGAACATTCTCGAATGCGCAAGGGCTTACCCGCCAAAGCATTTGGTGTACGCCTCTTCTTCGAGCGTGTACGGTCGAAATACCGAAACGCCGTTCCGCACCACGGACCGCGTGGAAAAGCCTTCGAGCCTTTACGCCGCCACCAAGCGCTCAAACGAACTGATGGCAGAAACCTACCATCACCTGTTCCAGCTGAACCTGACCGGACTTCGCTTCTTTACCGTGTACGGACCGTGGGGCCGCCCCGACATGTCGCCGTGGCTCTTTGCGAACGCGATTACGCACGACAAGCCGATCAAGGTCTTCAACAACGGCAAGATGATGCGTGATTTCACCTACATCGACGATATTGTGGAAGGCATTCGCCGCATCGCTTACAACGGAACCGAAAAGAGTGAACCGCTGAACCGCCTGTACAACATCGGACGCGGCGAACCAATCAAACTGATGGACTTTATCGCGACACTCGAAAAGAACTTTGGAAAAATCGCCGAAAAGATCATGATGCCGATGCAGCCGGGCGATGTGGAAATCACCTGGGCCGACACGGAAGCCTTGGAAAAGGATATCGGTTACAAGCCTTCGATTGACCTCGACACGGGCATCGCTCGTTTCGCCGAATGGTTCAAATCCTACAACAAGGACTAGGCCAAGAATTTCTATATTTGGCGGTATGGAAAACGTTCAGAAAGACCGCTTAATTCGAGCCACCGGCTCTCATGTTCCATTCCGACTCGTCCTCGCCGACATCACCCGCACTGCGGAAGAAATCGGCCTGATGCACAACGCCTCTTCGGAAGCCCTCAAGCTCCTTGCCGAAACCTCCATCGCTTCGCTCTTCCTTTCTTCGAGCCTCAAGTTCATGGGCACGGTCTGCGTCAAGGTGACCTTTGACGGCGACATCACCTACGCGGAAGCGGATTCCACCCCGCAGGGTCTTGTCCGCGCCATGATTCCGCAGGATGAAATTCAGAACAACAAGCAGTTTGAACCGGCGCTTTCCCCGCAGCGTTTTGAAGCGGTGACGCTCGACGAACGCGGCAAGCGCGTGAACCAGAGCATTATCGAAGCCGTTTCCGAAAGCATGGGCCGCAACCTTTCCGTGTTCATGCTGCAGTCGGCGCAGACCCGTTCCGCCGTCGGCATCGAAGCCCGTTTGAACAAGAATAATCCGAAAAAGCTCGACTACGCTGTAGGTTTTTATTTGGAACCGTTTGCCGATATCGCTCCAGACGAGCTCACGCTCCTCGAAGCCCAGGTGGCAAAGCTTCCTGCCTTCTCGGAATTCTTCGACGGCAAGAACTTTAACCTAAACGCCCTGATGGACGCCATCTCCGGCGACTATCCAACTACCATCGTCCGCGAAATCGCCCCGCACGCCTATTGCCCGTGCAGCAAGGTCCGAACCCTTTCGACCCTCGCCACGATTCCGGCGGAAGATCTCGAAGATTTAATCAAGGAAGGCAAGGATCTCGAGCTCGTGTGCGAATTCTGCCGCAACAAATACATCATTACCCCAGACGAAATTCAAGACATCTTGAACGACCGTCTGAAGAAGTAGTAACGCTATGTTCACAAAACAATGCATTGTCACTCTCGACATGGAAGGGGTTCTGACCCCAGAAATTTGGATCGCCGTCGCAGAAAAGACGGGCATCCCAGAACTTCGCCTGACCACGCGTGACATTCAGGATTACGACGAACTGATGCGCGGCCGTCTGAAGATTCTCGAAAGAGAAAACCTGAAGCTTTCCGACATCCAGGAAGTGATCGGGACACTTCCGCTGCTCGACGGTGCCATGGACTTTTTGAACACCCTCCGCGATGAAGCCCAAGTGATCATTTTAAGCGATACGTTCCAGGAATTCGCCTACCCGCTCATCAAAAGGATGAACATGCCTTCGATCTTCTGCCACAACCTAATCGTAAAAGACGACAAAATCGTGGACTACCACCTGCGCTTGCAGGACCAGAAGAGAAAGACCGTGGAAATGCTCAAGACCTTGAACTTTAAGGTTTTCTCTGCAGGCGACTCCTTCAACGATACCGGCATGCTTCTCGCCGCAGACAAGGGTTCCTTCCTTTTCGCTCCGCAGAACGTGACCGACAAATTCCCGCAACTCGCCCATGCGAACTCCTACAAGGAACTTCTCGATAGTTTCCATCAGTTCCAGGAATCTCTTTAATGGCCAAGTCCGAAGTCCCTGTTGTCGTTTTGAACGCGGGAAAAGAAAAGTCCGCCAGCCGAAATCATCCGTGGATTTTTAGCGGAGCCATTCACCATGTTGTCGGCGAACCGAAAGCCGGCGATACGGTAGAAGTCCGTTCAGCACACGGGGAATTTTTGGGACTTGCCGCATACTCTTCGGAGTCTCAGATTCGCTGCCGTCTGTGGACCTTTCAGGAACGCACGCCGATCGACCGAGACTTTTTTTCAAAGATCATCGACCGAGCGATCAACAACCGTCTTTGCCGAGGCTTTGACGTAAACGATCCGAAGTCCGCGTTCCGCCTAATCAATGCGGAAAACGACGGCATTCCAGGTTGCATCGTCGACAAGTATGCGGACATCCTTTCGATTGAAATCCTTTCCGTCGGCGCGGAACGTTTCCGTCAGACGCTCTACGAACTGCTCGTAGAAAAGATTCACCCGCGCGGCATCCTGGAGCGTTGCGATTCCGACGTACGCGTCAAAGAAGGACTTCCCCTTCGCAAGCAAGCCGTCTATGGCGACGTACCGAAGATTCCAGTCGAAATGATCGAAAACGGAATCAAGTTCGACGTGGATGTATGGAACGGTCACAAGACCGGTTACTACTTGGACCAGCGCGACGCCCGTTTCAACGTGGGCAAATATGCAAAAGCCAAGCACGTTCTGAACTGCTTCTCTTATACGGGAGGCTTTGGACTTTTTGCCCTGCAGAACGGAGCAAAGCTTGTGACCGAAGTCGACGTTTCGAAAGACGCGCTCGCCATCGCCGACAGTCTCATTCAAAAGAACGGCTTTGACAAAGCAAACGTAGAACTCGTGGAAGCGGACGTTTTCGCTTACCTGCGCAAGTGCCGCGACAGCCGCAAGACCTTCGATCTGATCATCCTCGATCCACCGAAGTTCATTGAAAGCAAATCTCACTTGGAAAAAGGCGCCCGCGGTTACAAGGACATTAACCTTCTTGCATTAAAGCTTCTGGCTCCGCACGGCATGCTCGCTACGTTCAGCTGCTCCGGACTCATGGAAATGAATCTGTTCCAAAAGATCGTCGCCGATGCAGCCCTCGATGCGCACCGAAACGTTCAGATCATCGAACGCTTTGGACAGCCTTCGGATCACCCGGTGAAGACTAGCTTCCCGGAAGGTCAATACTTAAAAGGACTTTTGCTTCAAGCGGATTAAAGCGCTATGTTTTAAGCGTTTTGATTAGTGACGCGGTAATGCGTCTGCGTTCTTTTCCTGCCAAACGGCGTCTTCCCAAGCGCGCTGTGCTTCGTTCGCCCATTCGGAGTTCGGATAATATTCCACGGCTTCGCGGTACTTGGCGACTGCCGAACGGTAGTCTCTACGGCAACGGTAAACGTTACCTATCTGGAACAAAAGGTACGCCTTGGTATCTTCATCGCGAAACTTTTTCTGCAAAGCCTGGTACTGAGAAAGTGCCGAGACATAATCGCCCTGAACGTAGGCGTCATTCGCCTGTTCGATCGACGGGTCGGCGAGCTTGCGCTGTTTGTCAGGCTTCGGAGCTTCGACAGGCTTGGATTCTACGGTTTCCACCGGTTTTTCTTCGACAGTTTTTACTTCGACAGGCTTAACTTCTGCGGGCTTTACTTCCGCGATTTTTGCTTCGGGAGCCTTCGGTTCTGCCCCAGAAAGTTCGGCGATTCGATTCTTTGCACTGGCAATCGCCGTTTCATTTTTCGAAAGCCGGACATAGGCTTCCAGTTCCGCAAGTTCTTCCTTTTTCTTTCCCTGCTTCCGGTAAATCAGCGAAAGATAATAGTGCGCATTGTAGCCGAGTTCCGGATAATCGAACGCACGCTTCAAATTGTATTCCGCCTTGTCCATTTCGCCGAGTTCGTAACGGCCCACGCCTGCGTAGTAGTAAGCGCCCGGATTTCCCGGTTCCTGCAAAAGAACTTCACGGGCGGCCGTGCAAGTGGTCTTGTATTCCTTCGCGTTAAAGGCTTGTTTTGCCTTGAGGAGTGCGGCGGAGTTATAAGAATACTTCGAGTCCGATTTCGCAGCCTTTTCCGTTTTCACTTCGGCTTTGGCTTCTGCCTTAGCTTCTGACTTCGGAGCCTTGTAAGACGGATTCTTTGCACGTTCTGCGGCGGCGGACTTTTGATCGCCGAGTTTTTCGTAAGCGGTCGCCGAACCTTCGTAGGCTTCCTGCATCTTGGGAGCGTACTTGTAAGCGAGCTGGAAGTTCGCGATGGCTCCCTTGTAATCTTTCATTTTGAGGCGAACGGCACCTGCTGCGTAAAAAGCATTTGCATTGTGCGGATCGGAAGCCAGAATCGAGCGATATTCGCCGAGCGCATTTTCATACTTACCAGCCGCTTCAAAACGGGCACCCTGTTCAAAACGCGGATCTTCTGCAGCAAAGGCAATCGAAGAAGCGCAAAGAAGAAGCAAAATTCCACGGAGATTTTTCATACGGCAACAAAATAGTAAAATCAAATTATTTAACTTTGTTCCGTTATGATAGAATCCATTATTTTAGGTCTTCTTCAAGGCCTTGCAGAATTTCTTCCTATTTCGAGTTCGGGACATCTCGTTCTCGGTCATGAACTCTTAAACATGAAAGAAGCGGGAATGTTCTTTGATGTGATGCTTCACGCCGGAACTCTCCTTTCGATCTTTGTCGTCTTTCATAAAAAGATTGTCGATATTCTCGTCGGCTGTCTCCGCAGAAATCCGGAACAGCTCCACGAAGCGGGATACATTATTCTTGCAAGCATTCCGACAGCCCTGATCGGCCTCGGCTTCAAGGATGCTCTCGAAGGCCTCTTCGAAAATCCGCGCGCCGTCTGCGTTGCCGAACTCTTCACCGGTCTTCTGCTCTTTACTTCCCAGTGGGGAAAGACTGGCGCCAAGCATCCGGAAAACGAAGGCGTCAAAATGAACTGGTGGCGCGCCCTGCTCACAGGTACGGTGCAGGGCATCGCCTGCATTCCGGGAATTAGCCGCAGCGGTTCCACGATCAGCACCATGATATTCATGGGCGTGAACCGCAAATACGCGGGCGAATTCAGTTTCCTCATGAGCATTCCTGCCGTAGGCGGTGCCGCCCTCCTCGATGCGATCAAATGGTTCAAGTGCCAGAGCCTCACTCCGGAAGCCGCACTCCTCGACCCGGAAAAAGCTTTGAAGTGTGCAGACGCAGGCAGCTTTACGCCGGAACTTCTGGTGGGTATGCTCGTCTCGTTCGTCTTTGGCGTGATTGCCCTCAAGTGGCTCATGAGCTTCTTGCAGAAGGGTAAATTCCAGCACTTTGCCTGGTATGTTTGGGCGGTCGGCATCCTCGGATTGATTTTCATCTAATCCAACTTTTTGACAAAATCTGTCAAGTCAAAAGTATGTCCCGCAGGCTTCTTCACGAGATAGTCGGCGAATTCGTCGCGTAGGCTGACGGATGCGTCGTCTGTCGCACCGGCGAGGGCTGCCTTCAGGGCGGCGACGTTTTCACGCTGGGCCTTTGTGAGCTGGAGGCGACAACTATTGAGTTGTCGTCGTAAGCGAGAGCTCAAGTCTATCGGAGTTTTTCTTTTGCATTTGACTTGTGCGGTCATTTAGGCCGGCTTCGTC
>NZ_JALFIA010000069.1:0-20250 GCF_022776125.1 Hallerella sp.
ATAGAACTTTCAAAAAGACATTCATCAAGTATTCCCAAAACAAACGATCGATTCATTTATAACTTTCACACGTTTGTCACAAATAAAGATATTGTTGAAAAATTCCTTGAAGCAAAAGTCTATAACAGAAATCCAATTAAATACAAAGAAAGAGATTCATGGCAGCGCTTTGCCCAACACCTTTGGCTTGTAAACGAACAGCCTTCACTCACCGAAATGAGAGAATTGTCTTATACCTCTGTTTTTTCCGCATGGGAAGTATTGATTTTTGACGTAGCAGTCCTTGAGTACAACGATGCGATGAGCCAAATCATATCTCGGCATCATTTAAAAGAAGAAACTCCTTATGAAATGATAAATCACGACAACCATTTAATCCAAGAAATCGGCATTTTACTTCGTGACAGCACTACAGAACAAATTGATTTGACGCAACGATGCCGGAGTGAATATTTGTATGACACAAGAAAAGAACTCTTTCTAGAAGGCAAAGAAGCTTTAAAAATTGCCTCCGAAGGACAGCATTCAGAAGGTCAATCAAAATATTCACGGACGATGGAACTTATTTTATCCATATTAACAGCGATGTCTATTTATTCCGTCGTTTGTGACGGATTTACTCTACTTACAACAAATTCAGACGAAATAACCTTTCATCTTCTTTCATCCATTCTTTTTGTTTTTGCGACAATCATCATGCTTGCCATCTTTTTAATTTCAAAAAAGAAATAGGCAAGCATGTAATTACAGCGCAAGGAACGCAGCCTTGAGTTCTCGAGCAGCCACCTCCGGGTCGGCTGCTTTTTGTATGGCAGAGACAGCGCAGATGCCCGAAATTCCGGTTCCCTGCAACACCTGGATATTTTCCTTGTTCAGTCCGCCGATTGCATTCACATGGATCGGAACCGCTTTTACAATTTCCTTCAACGTATCGACGCTCGTGAGAATCGTCACGACTTTAGTCGTCGTCGGGTAAATCGCTCCGACTCCGAGATAATCCGCTCCAGCCTGGTAAGCTTCCAAAGCCTGCGGAACCGTTTTGGTCGTTGCCCCTACAATTTTATCCGGTCCCATCAGTTTACGGGCGATTGCAACCGGCATATCTGACTGCCCCACATGAACGCCTTCTGCATCGATGGCAAGCGCGACATCGACACGGTCATCAATAATCAGCGGAATTTGAAAGCGTTTGGTAATCGCGTGGACCTTTTCCGCCAACTGCAAATACTCTCGAGTGGAAGATTTTTTTTCGCGGAGCTGGATCATGGAAACTCCGCCCTTGCAAGCCGCCTCTACAGAAGGCAAAAAAAGTTCTTCCGGCACCACCGTGCTGTCGGTCACAAAATAAAGAGTCGTATCCAGATTTTTCATAGTGCAAAACTAACAATTTTAGTCTTTTCCAAGCAAAATTTCTCGAGCGTTTTCCATCACGCTAAAAAATCTTTTTCAATATTGCAACTCAATGGTTCCAAATTCAACTTGAACACTACACATAAAGGTAATCGTTGAGAACCGGCTGCAAGCCTTCGTTACTGATATCCTTATACATCGTTCCGAAGCTGCGAGAATCGTTGATTTCAAACTGTTCATCGCCTTCCCCATCATTAGCCGATTCTGTTGGAACGGCTTCGCCTTTTTGGGCAGCCGCCTTCGCGGCGTTTTCTTCGGTTGTACGCGGATTGCAGGAATCCATCTTGTACTTGCTTTCGTGATCGCCGATGCCCGTGGAGACGCCTGCGGAAATCTTCGTGGCACAGATTTTGACGATGCCATTGCGGAATTCCTTGCTTTCGCGACTCGAAACGGTGATGCCGACAAACGGCAAAAAGATACGGTATGCACAGAGGATCTGGCAAAGTTCACGTTCGTGAACATCTAACGGATTGATCTTGTCGTTGTTCACAATCGGGCGAAGTCTTGGGCAGGAAAGGCTCATTTCCGCATGCGGATACTTCTTTTGCAAATAGTAAACGTGCAAAGCGCTCGCCAAGGCGTCCTTTCTGAAATCGGAAAGGCCGAGCAAAGCGGAGAATCCGCAACCGCGCATTCCGCCGAGGAGAGCGCGTTCCTGAGAGTCAAAGCGGTACGGGTACACGCGCTTGTGGCCAAGCAAGTGAAGCTGTTCGTAGCGGATCTTGTCGTATGTTTCCTGGAAGACTGTCACATAGTCCACGCCGCATTCATGCAGGTAGCGGTATTCGTCGGTATTCATCGGGTACACTTCGATTCCGACGAGCTTAAAATATTTGTGCGCCAGTTTGCAAGCTTCGCCGATGTATTCCACGCTGCTCTTGGCACGGCTTTCGCCGGTAAGGATCAGCACTTCTTCCATGCCGCTGTCGGCGATGATTTTCATTTCGCGCTCGATCTGCTCCATGGAAAGCTGCATGCGCTTGATTTTGTTGTAGCAGTTGAAGCCGCAATAGACGCAGTAGTTTTCGCAGTAGTTGGCGATGTAGAGCGGCGTAAAGAAATAGACCGTATTGCCAAAGTGCTTGCTTGTTTCAAACTTTGCTTTTTGCGCCATCTGTTCAAGGAACGGGGCGGCGGCAGGAGAAAGCAAAGCCTTGAAATCTTCAACGGTGCAAGTGTCGCGTTCAAGGGCAGCCTTTACGTCACGGGCTGTGTACTTGCTAAAGTCTACGGAATCCACATGGCCCATAACCTTGTCGTGGATGTCGGACTTGATGACTTCCATGCCCTTCATGTATTCCATGTGATTTGTGCGGGCACTGGGGTCGGTCTCGATGCGGTGCTTGCGTTCCAAAGCCTCCGGCGACAAAGTGTCGGAATCAATAAAATATCGTTCGTCGTGATATTCTTTTTCAGACATAAAAAATCAACCACTTAAAAGATAACGTGATAAGGTACGCGTTTGTTCTGCTTACGACCTTTAAGATCTCGCATAAACATTTTACTAGGTGTAGGATTTACAATGGCGCGACGTCCAACATGAGTTACGCCCTCATTTTCAGGAACTTTACCATTCACATAACGCATAAAATCTTTTCTTAAATACCCATCGTGTAATCGCGTAGAAACAACAACAAATCCACCTTCATCATCAATGACTTCTATTTTTGTGTGTTCGTAGAATTCCCTATCTTCATCATCATAATACCACTCAGAACATTTTAAGGAATCTTGAGAATCTAGAATCACAATTTCATGCTGTGTTGTGTCCAAATAGCCATCTTCATAAGATTGAACCACAATATCATACAAAGTGTCGTTGCTTATATACGTGTCAACATTAAGCTCCGAATAGCAAGACCCTTCTTCACAATACTTTTCCCTATACTCTTTGGAATAGCTGATACTACCCGAAGTAAAATATTTTCCCAGGTCGTAAACGATTTCCTTTCCATCTTCAAATATTTTGAATAAAACCGAAATCGTATCCCCGTTGATACTTTTCTGATAGTAGTATTCTTCTCCGGTTCCGCTTAACTTTGAATCATCATTAAAAATATTGATTTGTTGAGCAACTTCTTTACCTGAATCATTCCTGGTAATCTTAGATATTGCTCCATTCTCGTACTCATATTTTGTCATTACAAAGTCATCATCGGCCAAATATTGATACGAGCTATCTACATACGCATCGTACACTTGAATGTAACTATGAACACCCATATCAGCGTAGCGATATGCATCGAGACAAGTAGTCGCATAAGCCGCAGCCGCGACGGTAAGAACGAAAATAGCGGAAGCAAAACGATTCATATAAAGATCCTTAGTCGCGGAGGAATCCTGTGAGCGGGTCGCTGGAACTTGCTCCACGGGAAAGCACGCGGCCAAGGCCAGCAAGGTAAGCGTTTCTACCAGCTTCGATTGCAGACTTAAAGGCAGCGGCCATGCGAGGCAAGTCGCCTGCAGTTGCAAGAGCCGTATTCGCCATAATGGCGGCTGCGCCCATTTCCATAGCGGCGCAAGCTTCCGAAGGCTTACCAATGCCCGCATCCACAATGATCGGCAGTTCTATTTCATCGATCAAAATTTGAATGAAATCCTTCGTCGCAAGACCCCGGTTCGAACCGATCGGCGACGCAAGCGGCATCACAGCAGCAGCGCCTGCATTCACCAGATCACGCGCCACATTCAGATCCGGATACATGTACGGCATCACGACAAAGCCTTCCTTCGCAAGGACTTCCGTAGCCTTCACCGTTTCATAGTTATCCGGCAAAAGATATTTGGAGTCGCGCATGATTTCGATTTTTACAAAATCACCGCAGCCGAGTTCACGGGCAAGGCGTGCAATACGCACCGCTTCTTCCGCATTTCGCGCACCCGAAGTATTCGGCAAAAGAGTTGCACTCTTCGGAATGTAATCGAGGATATTTTCATGTTCCTTGGTATTTGCGCGACGCACCGCACACGTGATGATTTCTGCACCCGCATACTGCACCACCGCTTCGATAAGCTTCAAAGAATATTTGCCGGAACCTAGAATAAAGCGGGATCCGAATGCATGACCGCCAATCACCAGTTTATCATTTTCCATTTTCACATTCCTTCTTTGCGATTTTATTTTCCATTCCGCAAAGAATGCGGATAATTGTCAAAGCCTCATGCGCTGCACAAGCCATCACGCGCGGGGCTATCAGTCCAATGCCCTGATTCACGTCGCTTGTGCCGTCTCCGCACAGGTAAAAGTTTTTCATGACCTTTCGGGTCAAGATGGTATTCGCCGAATCAAAGCCCGCCATTCCCGATGCGGCAACCAGAACCTGTCCAGGATTTTTTTCGAGGACCGTGTTCACAAGCATCGCCTTCGCTTCGGCTTTGTCAAAGGCTTCGCAGACAACATCTGCACGGTCGACCAGGGCGAGCGTGCTTTCTTCGGTCATGCGGACAAAATGCGTTTCTATTTGAATGTAAGGCGCGATCTCTTTCAGATTCTGGGAAAGAGCTTCCGTTTTGGGCATCCCCACCTGGCACGCCTTATACTGCTGACGGTGCAAATTCGTGACATCCACCGTATCGCAGTCGACCAAAATGAGCTTCCCCACTCCAGCGCGAGCAAGCGCAATCGCCACATTCGAACCTAGACCGCCAAGGCCGCAAACCGCCACCGTCGCCGCCTGCAACTTTTGCACATTTTCTAAGCCCTGTCGTTCGACTAGAGCCCGGAACATTTCTTCTTTAGAAGGGAGGTTCGACATCAGCCGCCTCCTACAAAGCTGACCACTTCCAAGGTGTCGCCATCCGCGAGGAGCGTTTCTGCGTACTTGGCCTTAGGAACGATTTCACCGTTTTTTTCAACGGCAATCCGTTTCGAATCAAAATTTGTGGTTAAAAGATATTCGGCGATGGATTTTCCCGCAAAGGATTTTCCATCCGTATCGATATCGACACCGTTTACTTTTATCATAGTACCTCCGTTGGCATTATCCAAATCAGGTGCGGTCGAAGTTGAAAACTTCCTCTCAGCCGGTACACACCAGCTCCCGTATGATCTAGCTAAAAAATAAATATTATTTCGCTGGAGTGAAGCGTACGAATTTCTATAATATAGGCTATGCAGAAAAAATCCGTCCTTTTCTTGAGCAGTGAACACGCTTCGAACGCCGTTCCAGAATTTTTGAAGGCTCACTTCAAAAGCAAGGAAGCAAAAGCTGTCTTAAAAACGCACCGCGGTTACGACATCGGTGCCGGAGACGTTTTTTGGGAACTCGCAAAAATCCTCCGTACCTCGTACGCAATCCAGGGCGCCTATACCCGCCTTGCGATCGACCTGAACCGCAACAGCAACAAGAACCACCGTTACTCGGAATTCACCGAACAGGCGACCGATGTGGAAAAGCAACGCTTGGAAGGCTACTGGGACGGTTTCCGCGACGCTTTTCTCGGTGCGGTCAAGGCGGAGCTTTCCAAAAAGAATCCTTCCCAAATCATTCACCTTTCCATCCATAGCTTTACCCCGGAACTCGATGGTAAGGTGCGCAATGCGGACATCGGCATTCTGTACGACCCTTCCCGCAAAAAGGAAGCCGCCTACGCCAAGGCTCTCAAGAAAAACCTGGAAACCTACTGCCCGGAACTGCGCGTCCGTTTTAACTACCCGTACCTTGGCAAGACCGACGGACACGCGACCGCACTTCGCAAGCAGTACAAGGATTCGGAGTATCTGGGTTTCGAAATCGAATTCAACCAGGGGATGCTCACCCATTCGAATCCCGCAGACGTGGCGCAGCTCCTCGCCGAATCCCTGCCGGAATAGTTTTTTCGAAATTCCAAAGAAAAGACTCGTCCATGGGCGAGCCTTTCTTTTTGGTTTTAAGCTTTTACTTGGAACGCAGCACGAGTCTTGCGTAACCCTGCGAATTGAATTCCGGAGTGTCCTTGCCGAACGGAGCCTTGGATTCTTTTTTGAATTCGAATTCACGATCTTCGTCCTTCCACTTTTCGCCCGAACCGTATTCTGCGCCATCTTCAAAAATCGAAGCGGCGGCAGCCATCAAAACGGCGCGGCATTCATCTACAGACAAAGGGTCCTTTACCGCCGTGCAAAGGTCCGGCAAATTGAAAGGTTCAAGTCCAAGAGTGAAAAGAGAATCCGAAGTTTGGATCACATTCACAAAAGCTTCCATCGGCACTTCGCCCGATGTAAGGTCCGCAAAAGCCTTGGCGCTCCAGGCGCAACCCGAATTTTCCACGTAAACGCCGAGAGCACCCGCGTCCAAAATCTTCTTGGCCGCAAACAGGAACGACTTGAATTCATCTGGATTCTTCACAAAGAATTCCACAAAGAAAAGGCTCTTGTGCGCGGCGAGAGCCTTGGATTCTTCATCCGAAAGCGGTGCGTGTTCCGCAAAGATCGTTTCAAGGCCTTCCGCAGCACCTTGCAGAATCGGCGCATAGAAAATCGAAGAGCCCGGGATCATCACCTGCTTTTTCGACATGTCGAGGTTCAGCTTTTCAAGCAGGAACTTCGGAGCGTCTTCAAGCGTACACGGGAGCGGGAATGCAACGGTAAAGGGTTTCATTGAATCCTCTTAAACGGTGGAAGAAAGTTTCGATTCCAAGCGGTCAATCGCCTGGGAGAGCAGGTTTCCGGGCGCGTTAAAGTCCCACGATCTGTGCTTTTCACGCATCGCCGCAGTCAAGGTCTTGGCAGAGATTTCATCCTGCTTCAAAAGTCCCGCCTTTCGAGCGCTGTGCAAAGTCTTTCCCAAGTAAAGCTGTTCCGTCTGGCCGGGCGTCGGCACAAAAATACAGTTTGCGCCCAGGTAAATCATGTCCATCACGGTGCTGTAGCCCGGACGGGAAATGCAATATTCCGCGCTCTGCACGGTCCTTGCAAATTCTACAGTTTCTAGATGATTGAAGAGTTTAACATTAGACGGAGCCTTCGGCAACGCGGCGTCGCCCGGAAATCCTCGAATGATGACGTGTTCGCCGGGGATTTTTTCGAAGGCTTTGAGAAGCGCCTTTTCAAATGAAGAGCGCATGGGTTCTGGGCCTGAGAGGATCGCGATGAAGCGATACTTCTTTTCCCAATGCATATTCAAAAAGTCCATATCCGCAAAGCGTGAAAGCGCTCCGACGTATTCCGCTTTCGCCTTTGGCACGTGCGAAAGCTTTCCCGCCATTCCAGGATATTCCGAAAAATCCGGAACCCAGATGGTATCAAAGCGGGACATTTTCCGTTTGTGCCAAGCTACACCGATTTTTTCCAAGGCCTTAAACGGTCCCGGAAAAGCGATGCTCAGCTGATGCGTCATGTAAATATTGTAAGCGCCTTCGGCGTGGAATCCAAAACGGTTGTCCGAAAAGATTACGTCATAACCGCGTTCCTGCACCAGTTTTTGCGCTACCTTCTGCTCTCGAAGAATCACGCTCATCAAACGTGTGGAATTTTTCAAAAGCCAAAGCGGCATTTCAAAACCGCGCCTCGGATATTCAATCCGATATCCCGGAACCGGAATCTGTTCCAAATTCGGAAACTGGCCTTTGTACAAGGCGGCAACACGACCAGACACCGCCAGATCGACCTTCCAACCGCGCGAAAGAAACTGATAGATTATCGGAATCGTACGCGTCGCATGTCCAAGGCCCCAATCAAGCGGCGCCACCAAGATCTTCATGCTAACGGTCTCCGATATTCGAAATCCAGGCGTTAGCCCAGTCGCCGTGGTCACAATCCATGTTGTCGCCCTTGATCACTCGAAGTTCCAAAAGCGAAGCCTTTTCCAATGGGATCTGGAGCTTCATCGCATCTCCCGAATACAAACGCTTCGAATGCCAGATTTCACGGTCTCCAACGTGAACGGCAAATTCCGCACCGTCACCGCAAGCGCTTTCTTCATCAAGACCGACGACCGCATGCAGCGTCCCGCTAAGAGAACCGCCAACGCACTTACCGTCTGCGCAAAGATCCAGCACAATGCGAGAATTTGCATGGGAACCGAAACCGTAACGGTAGAATTCACCGCCGACGTGAAGCGTGTGATGTTCCACGCTCTGATCGCGCTGGGCGTCCCCCCAGTCCTGCGAAACGCTTTCAAACGGGAGCGTCGAAAGAAGCTGCACCGCATCGCCTGCAACAAAAGCATCTCTCGAAAGGCGAATCGTATCTTCTGGAACGTAGAAGTTGAAGTTATACCTGGAAAGCCCCGGAGCCTGTTCCGCGATTATCAAAGAATCCGTTGCAGAATCCAAGACTCCATGTGCGAGCAAGGAATCGCCCACAAAAACATCATAGGCAACGGATTCCGGGAAATTCTTCGTGATCGTAAAACGGTTGCTGTCGAATTCGCTCACCGAAAGTCCCTGTGCGTAAATCGAAAGTCCGTGCTTCGCAAGGATTTTGTGGATCGTGAGCGGATAACCGAACAGACGGTTTTCCGCAAGGACTTTTTCCACTTTATAGCCTTCGAGAATCGTGTTAATCTGGTCCGTGGTTTTAAAGCCTACGACACGGGATTCGCGGTTCACCTTGCCATAGCCATCCTGACCGCGGACAAGGTAAATGTTTCCACCGCTCATCGCCTGGTACTTCGCAAAATCATCTGCAGACCAACCCATAAAGGAGCGTTCACTAAAGCTCGAATGTCCCGAAGCGAGCATCTGCCACGGACGGGAATAGATGTAGATCGATTTTTTCGGAAGCTGCTTTAAATAGGTATTCAGATAATTCTCTTCACCCAAAAGCTTGTTCTTGTAATAGAGCATGTTCGCATCAAAGCTAGGCGCATGTACAAGAGCAAGCCCGACCGAAAGCACGATGGCCGCAAGAACCGTCACAATCGCAGAACGCTTTTCATCTAGGAAACAGGTGGATACAAAATCCCCGATACCGAGCGCCATGATCAGCGCAAACAGCGGAAGGGCAACCAGCACGTAACGCTGGTTGATGTCGATTTCAAAGGTTCCCGACACGTTCAAAAGAATCACAAAAATTTGAATGCAGAAGAAGATTCCAAGTACAAAACCACGGCGGTAACGCTTCTTGAAAATCATGCGATACAGGAGCCAGGCCGTAGCCAAAAGCAGGATTATCGTAAAGGTCGTATAGAACGGATTCTGGAGAATTCCCCCGTGCGAAGGATCGCCTTCGAAGTTCATCATCTTCACAATGTCCGTCTTGAGGTTGAACCAGAAGTTCGAAAGCGAATGCGCAGCATGAGTCCCGCCCTGGAAATCATAACCACGGTACGCAGCCATCGTATTCACCGCAGGCCAGCTCACCGCAATCGTCGAAAGCACAAACAGCGGAAGTCTGTAAAATTCCCCACGGAAATAGCGCACGTAATACAGCGCAAACGGCACAAAGGCAAAGACTGTTTCCTGACGCGTTCCCGAAAAAAGGCCGAGCAGCGGAACCGTCAGCAAAAAATGCTTCCACTTCACCTCTTTCGGCGGCACAAGTGCATACCAAGCCATCAAAAGCGAAAGGATTGCAATATAAAGGACTTCCGTCGAAGCGGACCGTGACTGCAACAGGTAAATCGGCATGCCACCGAGAAAAACCGTCGCCGCAAGCGCAAGCCAGTCATTCTTAAACCAGATAGACAGCGCGAGGAAAAATGCCACAAGGCTTAGCAGGTAGAACGGGAAATTGACAAGCAAAGCCGTATCGCGGTTCGGATCGGCGAACCGGAATACGAGGGAATAGACAAAAGCCAGGGTCTTGCCTTTGAAGTTGTTCACCTCGACTTTACAGTCTAAGGTTCCGTCGTTCCAAATGCCTTCATTGCAAACGCCCCCCGAATGCTCAAAGTACATCTGCAAACCCATCGATTCCCAGCTCGTTTCATCCGAAAGGACTCGGTGTGAATTCTCGATGTGATTCACCGAAAAAAGCGTAAAGAACACAAGAAGGAATGCGAGAACGATTAAACTTTTGGTAGAGGGCACATGGCTCTTGACACGGCCAAAAATTTCTTTTGCGTTCACCACAAGTCCCGAAACAAGGATAAGGAAGGTACCGAGAGTCGCATAATAGCCCCATTCGATATCCCAGGATCTGGCATACGGAACCGAAAGATGGTTAAAAACAAGGAAGGCCGCGACCAGGACGAAAAGCGTCAAAACAATGATCCAACCTTCTTTACGCGTAATCGAAAACGGAACTTGATCTTGCTTCATAACTCCCCGAGGATAAAAAGAAACCCGCAAGCCATGCCCGCGGGTTTCAAGATTTAACTCTGAATTACTTCACTTCCACGTAGTAAGACTGGAGAGTCTTGCCGTTGGAAGAAAACACGATGAACTGCTTGCCCTTCGGAAGGTTGCCCTTCACCGAGAAAAGGCCTTCAGCCTTATATTCGACAGCGAGTTCGGTCTTCTTCGAGACGTCCGGGAAAATACCCTTCTTGTCATTGTCGAAGCCCTGGCAGTCTGCGTGAGCAGAAACAGCAGCCGCCACAGCCGGATAAGCCGCCGCTTCAACAGCAACCGTCACAGAACCCGGGTTGCAGTAGAGAACGTCAAGGGAAGCGTCCATCACCTTCGGTTCTGGGAGCTTGTTCACCTTGATATCCTTCTTGGATGTCTTCTTGCCCTTCTGGGACGGAGCGGAAGCGCTCATGTCCTGTTCAAAGCTCGTGCGGAGACCTGCGACGGATTCCTTGCAGGTCGTGGAGAAGATAGCCCAGTTGTTCGTAATCTTCGTGCCGCCTTCTGCTCCAGCGATGTACATACCCGGGGACACAGTGTCCGGATATTCGTAAAGGGTGATTTCAAGGTTCGGGTTATCGTTCGTGGTCGTGAACTTTTGCTGACCGAGAATGTACTTGCTACGGCGGGCCTTGATTAAATAGGAACCGACAGACACGCCTTCGAACTTGAACTTACCTTCCTTGAGCATATCCTTATATGCGTAGTTCTGGCTCTGCGTACCGTAGATCGTGGAATCCATCCACACGGTCGGCATTTCAATCGGCTTGCCGGTGAAAGCATCCAAAACCTGGCCAGAAACCGTACCGGACTTATCGCAACCAAAAAGGGAAAGTGCGATAGCCGCAGTCGCAATAGGGAGCAAAACTTTTTTCATATCGAAACTACCTCTAAATGTTTTTAGTGGTCCAAAAATAAAAAAAAAAGGGAAGCCGTCCACCGGAATCTTAAATCGTCTTGGAAAAAACGCCTTCCCGCTGCACTTTCTGCATCAGCGGATCGAGCTGCATCGCCAGATAACGGATGACCAAAGTCCCTAGTTCAGTCGCTTCTACCTCAAAATCGGACTTTTTGACCAAAAGCTTGTCATTTTCGAGAGCGAGAAGCCGATCCCAGCCCGCACCGAGGACGCGTTTTTCTTCTTCTAAGACTTTCAATTTGCGGTTGCACATCAAATGTTCGATGGCGTCGCGAATGATCCGTTCTTCGTATGAAATTTCCTCGCAGCGAATTTCCGTCATCTGGTGCGCTTCCTGCAGTTCCACGTACTTTCTGCTTTCGTGGATGTTCTGCGAGTAAGCGTTATCGAGCTGCGAAATGGCGCTCGAACCAAAAGCGTAAACTTCACCGGTCGTCGCACGTGTGCAGTAGCCTTGGAAGTTACGGTGCAAAAGGCCTTCGGAAAGCGCTATCGACAAGGAATCCTTCGGGTCGCAGAAATGGTCCATTCCCACGTCCACAAAGCCCGCCTTCTTGAACATATCGCGCGCTTCGAGGAAAAAGCCGAGCTTTTCGTGCGGAGTCGGCAGCGGGAACCTTTCGAGCGCCTTCTGCGCCTTTTTGACCCAAGGGACGTGCGCATAACTGAAAAGCGCGATGCGGTCCGGATGAGCCTCAGCGGCGAGTTCGACGCTCTTATAGAAAGCGGCTTCGGTCTGTGAAGGCAAACCGTAAATCAGGTCCAGATTGATGCCTGTAAAGTTCAGTTCGCGGGAAAGGGTCAAGAGTTCCTTCACCGGCAAAATCGAAGGATCGCGTCCGACGTTCTTTAAAACCTGCGGGTCGAAATCCTGGATTCCGTAGCTCACGCGGTTAAAGCCCATCTGGGCGAGTTCCCGCAGGCGTGGCTCGTCGATTAACGACGGATTGCATTCGATCGCAATTTCTGCATGCGGGGCGAACGTAAAGCGCTCCCTTAATTTGTTCAGAATCTTTTCAAGGAAGGAATACGGAACAGCAGAAGGCGTTCCCCCTCCAAAGTGCACCTGCGTCACCGGACGTGAAGCATCGATCCACGGGAGCTTTTCGTCCATTTCCGCAAAAAGAGCGTTAAAGTAGCGGACGAGTTCATCCTGTTTGCCCGGAAGGAGTTCCGCCGTACAGCCACAAAAGAGGCAGCGTTTTTTACAGAATGGAATGTGAAAGTAGAAACTCACATTCTGAGGCTTGAGAACGTTGGAATCACGCCATATGCGTTCCACCTGAGCCTTACTTTCTGCGGCATGAAAAAGATTCGCCGGAGGATAACTCGTATAACGGGGAGCATTCGTATTATACTTCAAAAGGAAGTCGATCATTCCATTGTCCATGCCCCTAATATAACAAACAGACCGGCTTTTTTTTAGATTTTACGCCAATGAAACTTTCTTGTACCATTTTATGCGCTTCGCTCGTGTGCTTTTTTACAGCCTGCACGATGCCGCTTCGTCCAAGCTATGATCGAACCACCGGTTCCTACAGGCTTTCCAAGGGCGAACAGCATACAAACCAGGTGATGGCAAACGCCTCCGGGACGACCGCCGACTGGATGACCATCATCAAGCCGTGGATCGGGACCCCGTACAAATACGGCAAGGCATCCCGAAACGGAACCGACTGTTCGGGCTACGTCATGAATATCTACAAGGAAAAAACAGGCGTCTCCCTTCCCCACAGTTCATCCCAAATGTACCAGATGGGAAAAAAAATCGCTAAGGACGACCTCAAGACCGGAGACCTGGTCTTCTTCGGCGGTGGCGCAGGCGTTGACCACGTCGGCGTGTACCTAGAAGAAGGAAGCTTTACCCACGCCAGTACATCCAAGGGCGTTATGATCAGCCCGATGTCCGACCCTTACTGGCAGCCCCGTTACAAGGGCGCGCGGAGAATTCAATGAAAAAGAAAATCGCATTCCAAGGACGCCGAGGCGCATACAGCGAATCCGCCGCCCGTTACCTTTTCGGTGAAGACATCGACGTTCTTCCGATGGACACCTTCGAAGAAATCTACCAGGCGATCGAAACCGGCAAGGCAGACGGCGGAGCGATTCCTATCGAAAACTCCACCGCAGGATCAATCTACGAAAACTACGACCTGCTCGCCAAGTGGCGTCATCCGATTATCGGAGAAGTCCAGCTCCAGATCGAACATTGCCTTTGCGCCAACAAAGGCGCTTCTATCGAATCGCTGAAGCACGTGATGAGCCATCCGCAGGCACTCGCCCAGTGTAGCCACTTCTTTGAAGAAAATCCTTCGATTGAAAAGGTCATTTTCTTCGACACGGCAGGCTCCGCTGAAGAAGTCGCCAAACGCAAAAATCTGACCGATGGCGCCATTGCAAGCACCTATGCAGCCAAGCTCTACGGCTTAGACGTTCTCCGCACGAACCTCGAAAACATCAAGGGCGTGAACTTCACCCGTTTTTACGCGATTCGAAAGGCTCCAGTCGATGTTTCCGCTTCCGAAAACATCAAAACGGTCATCCTCTTTGAACTGGCGAACGACGACAAACCGGGCGCCCTGTACGGCGCCCTCGGAGCCTTCGCAAAGCGTGGCATCAACATGACCCGTATCGAAAGCCGCCCGAATCCAGATAAACCCTGGGGATACATCTTCTACGCGTCGATTCTCGCAAACCCCAAAGATCCGAAGGTAATCGAAGCTTTTGAAGAACTGAATCGGTACACGAATTTCACCTACCGCTTGGGTTCTTTTGTCCGCGGAAAAACAGAACGCTTAAAGTACGAGGCTTAACATGGAACGCATCGACAGTCGAAAGTTCAACGAAACTCGCCCGGTCAAAATGACCACCGGCTTTATTTCTTCTGCAGACGGTTCCGTTTTAATCGAAATGGGAAACACGCGTGTCATCTGCAATGCGACGCTCCTCCCGGAAGTTCCCGCATGGCTTGCCGGAAAAGGCCGTGGCTGGATTACCGCCGAATATTCCCTGCTTCCGCAGAGTACGGGCAAGCGCGTCGAACGCGAACGCAAAGGCGCATCGGGCCGCACCCAGGAAATCCAACGCCTGATCGGGCGCTCTCTCCGCGGAGCCGCCGACCTGAACGCTCTCGGAGAAAATGCGATCGTCGTCGACTGTGACGTAATCCAGGCAGACGGAGGAACGCGAACGGCAAGCATCATCGGCGGATTTGTCGCCCTTGCGATCGCACTCAAAAAAATCAAGAAGAACCTCGGTATCGAAACTCAAATTTTGAAGCATGCGGTCACCGCGATTTCTGTCGGCGTCGTCAAGGGCGAACCTCTGCTCGACCTGTGCTACGTCGAAGATTCTGCAGCAGACGTAGACATGAACATCGTCATGCGCGACGCAAAATCCTTTATCGAAGTCCAAGGAACCGGCGAACATTCGGATTTTGACCGTGCCACCTTGAACACGCTCATCGATCTCGGAGAAAAAGCCTGCAAGGAAATTTACCCGCTCCAGATGCAGGCTATCGGAAGCGACGAACTTCCGTAACAGGAATTTTAAAACAATAAAGCCCGCCCCGAGCGAGGCAGGCTTTATAGAAACCGGGAGCCACGGAAGGAAACATCTACGAGTCCCGAAGGCATTGCCTTCTGCGAACCTTTCGCCGAAGCTCTTTTCCAGTCACATCTATAAAGTACACCCATATTCTCGAGATTGCAACAAAAATCCTTCTCAAGCGTCTTCCAAAACAACATATTCCAATTTGGAATTTCTTCTTGCCTATAAATTTCTACCTTTGGAATAGAGGTTATTATGCATATTGGTCAGTTTGAATACGCCCGCGTTGAAGAAATCAAACCGCAAGGTTTCTATCTGGAAGTAGAAAGCGGTGGACGCGTCCTTTTGCCGGGATCCAAGGCTCCGAACGATTTATGCGAAGGCGACGAACTGGAAGTGTTCATTTACGTCGACAACGAAGGCCGTCCGATTGCGACGACCCAGAAGCCTTACGCAACTGTCGACGAATTTGCCGTCCTCGAAGTCAAAGATGTGAATGACATCGGCGCGTTCCTCGACTGGGGTCTCGATAAAGATCTTTTCCTCCCTTACAAGCAGCAGCTCGGTGTTTTGGAACCGGGCGACCGTTGCGTCGTGTACATCCTGGAAGATGAACGTACCGCACGGATTGTAGCGACGGAAAAAATCAAAGCCTTTATCGACCGCAACACGCGCGACCTGCACATTTCACAGAAGGTCGATCTCGTCGTGTACGACGTCGCAGAAGATTACGTGGACTTCCTCGTCAACTATCGCTACTCGGGACGTTTGCATCTGGATTCCACGATTACCGATACGTTTGAAATCGGCGACTGTGGCGAAGGCTACATTCAGAACATCCGCGAAGACGGACGTATCTCTCTGAGCTTAAAACCGGTCGGCTACCATGCGACGATGGATGCCGCAGACGGCATTATGAAAAAGCTCGAAGCGGCCGGTGGACGTCTCCCGTTCTCCGACAGCAGTTCGCCGGAAGAAATCCAGCAGGAATTCGGTCTTTCCAAAAAAGCTTTCAAGAAGGTCATCGGCGGACTCTTCCGCCAGGGGCGCATCTTGATCCTCAACGACGGCATTCGACTCGCTCCGAAAAAGGAACAGCGTCGTTACCCGCGCCGCATTTCCAAAAAGAACTTCCGTTCCCGCTAACCCAAAGGTTTCCCATGTTGACACTCAAAAAAGGAATCAATCTCGGTGGATGGCTTTCGCAGTGCAATTACACGCTCGAACGCTATGAAACTTTCATCACGGAAAAAGACTTTCAGCAGATCGCAAATTGGAAGTTTGACCATGTGCGCATTCCCTTCGATTACAACCTCATCGAAAAGGATAACGGCGAACTTCTCGAAGAAAATTACAAGTATCTCGACAACGCCGTCGCCTGGGGAAAAAAGCACGGTCTGAACGTCATTCTTGACTTGCACAAGACGGCGGGCTACGACTTTAACGACTTCGGAAATCAAGAGAAGAACAATCTTTTCAACAACGCCAAGGCTCAGGAACGCTTCCTCGGCATTTGGGACCGCGTTTCCAAACGTTATTCGCAAGATGAAAACGTCGTCTTTGAACTTTTGAACGAAGTGACGAACCTGGAATTTATCGATCCGTGGAACAAGCTGATAGTGAAGGCGGTCGAAACTATTCGCAAGAACGCTCCTGAAACTCCGATTATTTACGGCGGCGTCTGCTGGAATAGCGCCTCTTTTGTAAAGGACCTTGTTCCCCCTCCGTCAAAGAACATCATCTACACCTTCCACCTATACGAGCCTCTGCTCTTTACGCACCAGAAGGCTTACTGGGTCGAAGCGTTGAACAACGATAGAGATATCCCTTATACCGATGACATGGATTTTTTCCGCAAGGAGTCCCTGGCCCTCGGTTACATGGGCGAAAACATTTTCCGTGCAAAGTGCAAAAAAATGGGACCGGAATTCTTCGAAGAATTTTTGAAGGAAGCGGTCGAAACGGCTACGGCACACGGCGTTCCGCTGTACTGTGGCGAATACGGAGTCATTGAACTGGCGAACGCTTTTGAAACGGTCAAATGGTTCCGCGATGTCCATCAGGTCTTTGATAAATACGGCATCGGTCACGCTCTGTGGAGCTATAAGGAAATGGACTTCGGCTTTACCGGAGAACATTACAAGCCGCTCCGCGATTTTATGTTGAAGTAAAAAGTTTTAGAGAAGGTAAAAGCCGAATCGAAAACTGAAAGAACCGATCTAGAAAAAAGAAGTCAAGAGCCATCAATTTTAAAGCAAAAAAATCCCAGGCGTTCACCTGGGACTTTTCATTTCTACGAAATGGGATTAAGCTTGCGGCTGTTCAGCAACAGGAGCTTCGCCCTGAGCCTGTTCAGCTACCGGCTGATCCTTGTGCTGCAAAGCCTTAATCGAAAGCTTCACCTTGCCCTTCGGATCGACGCCCAAGCAGAGGACGGTGACTTCGTCACCGACATGCACGATGTCTTCGACCTTTTCGACACGGTAGTCGGCGAGTTCGGAGATGTGCACGAGACCGTCACGGCCCGGGAGGATTTCGACGAATGCGCCAAACGGCTGAATCGTCTTGACCTTGCCCTTATAAATGCGGCCCGGTTCCGGTTCTGCAGTGAGTTCTTCGATCATGCGACGGCAGACTGCACCAGCCTTAGCGTTCGGAGCAGCGATGTCGATCATGCCGGATTCATCGATGTTGATCTGGCAGCCGGTCTGAGCCTGCATGCCCTTGATCACAGCGCCACCGGAGCCGATCACGTCACGGATCTTGGAGGTCGGGATGCGCATCTTGAGCATCGTCGGAGCCTTCGGAGACAAGTGGTCGCGCGGAGCCGGGATAGCTTCCTTGATCTTGCTCAAGATATGTAGACGGCCTTCACGAGCCTGATCCAAAGCCTTGCGCATGAGTTCCGGAGTGATACCCTTGATCTTGATGTCCATCTGGAATGCGGTGATACCTTCCTCGGTACCCGTGACCTTGAAGTCCATATCGCCAAGGTGGTCTTCCGTACCCGTAATGTCGGTCAAGATCTTGATTTTTTCGTCGTCAGCGTGGCCGGTTTCAGAAATGAGACCCATAGCAACGCCAGCCACCGGTGCCTTGATAGGAACACCAGCGTCCATCAAGGAAAGCGTACCGCCACAGACGGAAGCCATCGAAGAGGAGCCGTTGGATTCAAGAATTTCAGACACGATGCGGATCGTGTACGGGAAGTCTTCCGTCACCGGAAGCACAGCCTTGAGGGAACGTTCAGCCAGGTGACCGTGACCGATTTCGCGGCGGGACATACCGAGCTTCTTGCATTCACCCACGCAGAACGGCGGGAAGTTGTAATGAAGCATGTAGCTCTTGGAGCCTTCGCCCTGGAGCGTTTCGTAACGCTGTTCGTCGGCCTTGGTGCCGAGAGTGCAGGTCACGAGAGCCTGGGTTTCGCCACGCTGGAACACGCCCGAACCGTGAGCACTCGGAAGAACGCCGAGCTGAATTTCAATCGGACGGACTTCGGTGGTCTTACGGCCATCGATACGACGACCTTCGTTCAAGATCATTGTACGCATCGTGGAGCGTTCGAGTTCCGAGAAGATAGCCTTTGCGTCTGCGAGGAGAGCCGGATCCTGTTCGTCGCCTTCGCCGATGATCGCGAGAATCTTCGGGTCTGCGCAAACCTTGTCCGAGAGTTCCGCCATCTTCGGATAGAGCTGTGTCTTCACCATGTTGGCATGGAGAGCTTCGTTCAATTCGTCGAAAATGACTTCCTTGACTGTCGCTTCGAGCTTTTCGTAAACTTCACCCTTGTTCTTCGGGGTGAGGACCATCTTCTGCTTGGCGAACTGAGCGACGAGTTCAGCCTGAGCCTTGCAAAGAACCTTGATCGCTTCATGACCTGTCGTGATGGCCTTGATCATCGTGTCTTCAGAAACTTCGTAAGCTCCGCCTTCCACCATGCAGACCGAATTTTCGGTACCGGCGACCACGAGGTCCAGATCGGCGACAGAAACCTGTTCATAAGACGGATTGACGATATATTCATCACCGATCACGGCGACGCGGACAGCTGCAACCTGTTCTTCGAACGGGAGTTCGGAGAGGCCGATCGCGAGAGAAGCTGCGGAAACGCCGAAGACGTCCGGAGCAAACTTCTTGTCAGCGGAAAGAACGTTAACGATCACCTGCACTTCGCGGGTGAAGTTGTCCGGGAACATCGGGCGAATCGGACGGTCGATGATACGAGCGGAGAGAATTTCATCGTCGCTCGGACGACCGGCTTCACGCTTGTTGTAACCGCCCGGGAGGCGACCAGCAGCGTAAGCCTTTTCGCGATATTCGACGGTCAGAGGGAAGAAATCCCCTTCCTTTTCAGGGCCAAAGCAGACCGTAGCGAGCAAGAATGCGTCGCCGATCTTGACGACGGCAGAGCCCGAAGCCTGCTTGGCGAGGCGGCCAGTTTCGAAGACGACTTCAGTCCCATCCGGGAGCTGCGTCTTCATTTCCTTAGCCGCGAGCATCTTATATTCCATAAGCTTTCCTTAAAGATTAACCGCGGAGTCCGAGATCCTTGATCAACTGACGAGCGGCGTTGATGTCCTTGTTGGAGAGGTACTTAACAAGGGTCTTACGCTGAGCAACCATCTGGGAAAGACCGCGAAGAGAGTGATGATCCTTCTTGTGGGTCTTAGCATGTTCGGTCAAATTCTTGATGCGTTCGGTGAGAATTGCAATCTGAACGCGGACGTTACCAGTGTCGTTTTCATTTGCACCAAACTTGGAGGTGAGTTCCTTGATCTTTTCTTGCGTAATGGTAGCCATTGTAGTCCATTCCTTTTGTTTTGATTGTGAATGCACGTAACTATTACATGTTTATATCCGAGTTCCCTGCAAGCACCCAGTGGAATTGGCGACAACTGGTGCAGGACCAAGATAAAATGCAAGTACGTGAAGTCAAACATAGTAAAAAACATTTTTGTGAGCACTCCGAAATGGCGAACCGGGGCCAAAAAAGGGTAAAAAATGACTTTTTTCGAGGCATCATCAATATGTGTGGTAGCATTTAGGCAGCCTTGCTAGATGATTCTCTCGATTCCGATTCCCATTCGTAGGCTATCTTTACATCGACATAGGAACAGCTCAACATTATCAGCGACAGCATGTTGTTCATGTTC
>NZ_JALFIA010000072.1:0-21378 GCF_022776125.1 Hallerella sp.
AAGCGGGCGAGACGATTACATGGACGGTGGATGCGACTTCCGAATCGGACATTACCGGCTACACTTGGACTTCGAGCTATGGCGATGTCGTTAGCTCGGGCGCAAGTGGTTCGATGGTTGCAACCTCTTCGATGCACAAGCAAAACGTGACGGCGAAGGTTGCCGTTTCGAATGCGGATAAGTCTGTGGTGACATTCAGCTGCGATCCGGTTGCCGTGGTGGATCCGGAATCGGTGGACCTGGTTTTGCAGTTGGGCAGCATCAATGATGCAGATCACTATGGGGAAACGGTGCTTCCGACTCTTCCGGATTCCTTGTTCATTCCGGCTCAGACCGCGACAACGGTCCAAATTCCGGCTGGAGCCCCTGCAAATTGTACGGTGGGTTGCAAACCGCGTGTGGGCTCGGATTACAGGTTCCTTCAGGTTTATTGGGATTCGGATGACGCTCTTTCCAGCTTTGCCTACTTTAGCCCGAGCGGTTGCGCAGCTGGCAAGAAGTACACGGTGACGACTTCGGTGACCGCCATCTGCGTGGTGAACGCTCAGTAGTTCGCAGCTTCTTTAGATCTAAAAAAATCCCGGGCGTCCGCTCGGGATTTTTTGCTTCGGCTGCTCCCTTGCAATGACAGTGGAAAAAGAGATTTGTAAAGACGTAAAAAGTGACCCGCCGGCATAGCCCTACAAATATCCCAGGAAACTTGATACCGAAAGTTTGGGCGGTATCGCCACAAGCCTATGTATATGGTCAGGGCAAACCTCCGCCTCAATTATCTCCACATCCTTCCATTCACAAAGTTTCCTTAGAATTTTCCCTACGATTTCCCGTTTCTGGTTGTAGAGTATCTTCCTTCTGAACTTTGGTGCAAACACGATGTGGTACTTGCAATTCTATGTGGTATGTGCTGTCGATTTATTTCTATCATTCATTTTAAATCCTTTGTGATTATTGTTACGCAGTTGGCAGACCGCATTTCCATAATCGTCAAAGGATTTTTTCATGACCGCCAGAAGGCTTCTTTAGAACCACCAGCCCAGCTGGTGGTTTTCGGTTTATACAAAAAAGCAAAAAAGCGTATGACGGGTGTCATACGCTTTTTGATAATCTTTAACTTTGGAAAGTTTAACGATTAATCCTTGCCCGTGAAGATAATCACGAGAACGCTTGCGATGAAGGCAGCGCTCACGACGATGAATTCAAGCGGGTTTTCCATAATGGTCTGACCAGCGGTGCGCGGTTCCGAGTTGCTTTCGGCTTTCTGTTCTGCCTTGGCGGTATCAGCCGGAGCAGCTGCAGCGGTCGTGTCTGCAACAGGAGCAGTTGCGACAGTGGAATCTGCCTTCGTGGTGTCTGCCGGAGCGGCCTTAGCTTCGAGAACTTCTGCGGTATCTGCCTTGGCGGTATCAGCCGGAGCTGCTGCGGCGGTCGTGTCTGCAGCAGGAGCAGCAGCGACAGCGGCAGCGGAATCTGCCTTAGCTGTGTCAGCCGGAGCTTCAGTCTTTGCAGTTGTGTCTGTTGCGGCCGGGGCAGCTGTTTCCGCAGCCTTTGCTGTGTCTGTGGCAGCCGGAGCAGCGGCTGTTTCGGTCTTAGCCGGTTCAGCGGCCTTCTGTTCTGCGGTCGGAGCGGCTGCTTCGGTTTTAGCCGGTTCTGCGGTTTTTTGGTCAGTAGCGGTTTCTGCAGCAAAAGCGAATGCGGAGAGCATCACTGCAGCCAGGAGAGTTTTCTTAAGATTCATTGTTTTCCTCTTTTCTTTGGATAAAGTCGGGGCAGTGCTCCTGCCTATTCCGTTTGAAAAATAACTCTTCTCTTTGGAATGTGGTAAAAGATTTTTCCGAAATGCATGAAAATTCTATCTTCTATATGCATCTATTTTCCCAATTAGAGGTTTCTATGGCATTTAAATACGAAGCAACCGTTCAACACGGCGCAGATACCACCGAATACGTGAATCTAGGTAAGGAAGGCGTTTCCGTTACCGAGTTCGAAGGCAAAAAGATTTTGAAAGTTTCGAAGGAAGCTCTGACGAAAATCGCGCAGGCAGCTTTCGAAGAGGTGGAATTCTGCCTCCGTCCTGCACATACGGCCAAGGTTGCCAAGATCCTCCAAGACCCAGAAGCAAGCGACAACGATAAATTCGTTGCCATGACCATGCTCAAGAACGCTTGTGTTGCTGCAAAGGGAATACTCCCGTTCTGCCAGGATACGGGTACCGCTATCTGCGTTGCTCACAAGGGCCAGCAGGTTTGGACGGACTGCGATGACATGGAAGCGATTTCCGAAGGTGTTTACAACGCTTATACAACCAGAAATCTTCGTTACAGCCAGATCGCTCCGCTTTCGATGTACGAAGAAAAGAATACCGGCTGCAACCTTCCGGCTCAGATCGATATTCACGCCGAAGAAGGCGATGAAATGAAGTTCCTCTTTGTGGCCAAGGGTGGCGGTTCGGCTAACAAGACTTATTACTGGCCGATGACCAAGGCACTCCTCAACCCGAAGTCCTTGGAAAAATTCATCAACGAAAAAATCAAGACATTGGGTACCGCAGCATGCCCTCCGTACCATTTGGCGATTGTCATCGGCGGTACTTCTGCCGAAATGAACACGCACACGGTAAAGCTCGCTAGCTGTGGTTATTACGATGATCTTCCAACTTCCGGTAGTGAAGGCGGTCGTATCTTCCGCGATATCGAAATGGAAGAAAAGGTGATGCACATGTGCCAGAATACGGGCATCGGTGCTCAGTTCGGCGGTAAATACTTTGTGCACGATGTGCGCGTGATTCGTTGCCCGCGTCATGCGGCAAGCTGCCCGGTTTCGATCGGTGTTTCTTGTTCGGCGGACCGCAACATCAAGGCGAAGATCGATGCAAATGGCCTTTGGCTCGAAAAGATGGAACACCATCCGGAAAATTACATCCCAGAGGGCAACGTGGAGAACCTTGCACCGGCTGTCGAAATCGACCTCGACCGCCCGATGAAGGACGTGCTCGCCGATCTTTCCAAGTACCCGGTGAAGACCCGTTTGAATCTTCGTGGCACGATGATTGTGGCTCGTGACATGGCTCATGCGAAGATTGCAGAAATCTTCGACAAACAGGAACGCGGCGAAGAACTTTCCGATATCGAAAAGAAGGTAATCGAAGTTGCTTCGAATCATCCGATTTACTATGCGGGTCCAGCAAAGACTCCAGATGGCATGCCAACCGGGAGCTTCGGTCCGACGACCGCTGGCCGTATGGATCCGTACGTGATGCGCTTCCAGAGCAAGGGCGCTTCCTTGATTATGGTGGCAAAGGGTAACCGTTCTCAGGATGTGACGGACGCTTGCAAGAAGTACGGTGGTTTCTTCCTCGGCTCGATCGGCGGTCCGGCTGCGATCCTTGCAGAACAGAATATTCTTTCGAATGAAATCGTTGCCTTCCCGGAACTCGGCATGGAAGCGATTCGCAAGATTACGATCAAGGACTTCCCGGCATTCATCCTCGTGGATGACAAGGGCAACAACTTCTTTGACGGACTCCTCTAATCGCAAAGGCTCCTTATGGAACGCTTTATCGTCGTAGATTATAACGCAGGCAACCTGACTTCGGTGCTGAATGCTTTTGAGCATATCGGTGCGAATGTGAAGGCTTCCCGCGATCCTTCTGAAATCGCTGAAGCAGACCGCCTTGTTTTTCCGGGTGTGGGCGCTGCTCGTTCGGCGATGGAAACTTTGGAAAAAACGGGCATTGGAAAGGCGATTGTCGAAGTCGTGAACAGAAAACGTCCCGTCCTCGGCATTTGCATCGGCTGCCAGATTATTCTGAATTCGAGTGAAGAAAATGGCGGCGTAGATACGCTCGGTTTGATCGATGGTAAGGCAGTTCGTTTTCAGAATGAAGCTGGCATCAAGATTCCGCACATGGGCTGGAACCAGGTGGAACTCTTGAAGTTGCACCCTTTGTTTGAAGGAATTCCGAACAACAGCGATTTTTACTTTGTTCATTCCTTCCATCCAGCGAAAATTCGCGAAGAAAACGCTCTCTCAAAAACGACTTACGGTTCGCAGACCTTCACTTCGGCTGTCTGCAAGGAAAACCTGGTCGCTACGCAGTTCCATTTGGAAAAGAGCGGTGACGTGGGACTTCGCGTTTTAAAAAACTTTAGCACCTGGAGCGGAAAATAATGCTGACCAAACGATTGATCATTTGCTTGGATGTCCGCAACCGCAAGGTGACAAAGGGCGTCAAGTTCAAGGGCAATATCGATGTGGGCGATCCCGTGGAACTCGGTGCGAAGTACAGTGCCGAAGGCGTGGACGAACTCGTTTTTTATGACATCACGGCCAGTGCGGAAAATCGTCCGTGTGATCTTGAAATGGTGAAGGACATTGCAAAGCATGTCTTTATCCCGTTCTCGGTTGGCGGTGGAATCCGTTCGTTGGACGACATGCATCAGGTGCTTCTCGCGGGTGCGGAAAAGGTGAGCGTGAATAGCCTTGCCGTTTTGCATCCTGAAATCATTGAACAAGGCGCCAAGGCTTTTGGTAACCAGTGCGTGGTGCTCGGCATGGACGCGAAGCGTGTGGGCGTTTCGGAAAAGATTCCTTCCGGCTACGAGATCTACATCAAGGGCGGTCGTGCAGCGTCGGGTCTTGATGCAGTCGAATGGGCGAAGAAGGCGGAATCCCTAGGCGCTGGCGAAATCTGTTTGAACGCGATGGATACCGATGGTGTCCGTGATGGTTACGAATTGGAAATTACAGATAAAGTTGCAAAGGCTGTGGGCATTCCGGTGATCGCTTCGGGTGGTGCAGGAAAGCCTTGCCACATTGCGGATCTTTTTGCGAAGACTTCCGCCGATGCCGCTCTTGTCGCAAGCATGGTACATTTCGGAGATTATACCGTAGCTCAGATCAAGGATGAGATGAGCAAGGCAAATATCCCGGTAAGGAAAATTGTGTAAATGAATCAGGACATCGCAGAATCCATTCTCGAAGCCGGCAAAAGTTATGGCGCAGATTACGTGGAAATCTTTGAGGAAGAGACGCGTTCTTCAACGCTTGCTCTCAAGGATCAGAAAATCGAAACCGCTTCGGCTGGTACGGAGTTTGGAATCGGCGTGCGCCTGTTGTACGGTACGGAAGTGCTGTACGCTTACACGAGCGATGAAAGCAAAGACGCGCTTTTGAATATGGTGAAGACCTTGGCGTTTGGACGTAACGGTTCCAGCTCGGGTCTTGTGAAGTACGTTCCGACACCTTGCAAGTTCGGTGAAAATTATCCGAATTTTATGGATCCGCGTGTTCTCGGCAACGGTTACAAGTTGGATTTTTTGCATGCGGCGGACGATAGTGCACGAAAGGTTTCCAATCGCATTTGCCAGGTCGTGGCAAGCATTACCGATTCATGTTCCCATGTGAACATCATCAGTTCGGGTGGCGTCAATGTGAGCGATTACCGTTGCCATACGCGCTTAGGCATTAACGTGACAGCAGGCACGGGTTCTGAAAAGATCGTTTCGCGCGAAGCGCCGGGGGCGCTTGCTGGTTATGAAGCGCTTGAAAAATTCAATGCGCCGGAACTTGCGAAGATGGCTGCGGAACGTTCGCTTCGCATGCTGGATGCCGGGCACATTTCGGGCGGTATCATGCCGGTCGTGATGGGGCCGGGCTTTGGCGGCGTAATCTTCCATGAAGCGGTGGGACATCCGCTTGAAACCGAAGCTATCCGTCACCAGGCAAGCCCGTTCTGTGGAAAGCTTGGACAGGTCGTGGCTCAGCCGTGCTTGACTGCAATCGATGACGGCACAATTCCCGGATCGTGGGGAAGTGTAGCAGTGGACGACGAAGGCATGAAGACGGAACGTACCGTTCTGATTGAAAACGGTGTCTTAAAAAATTATATGTCCGATATGGTCGGGGCGATGGAAGTGGGCTGCGCTCGTACAGGAAGTGCGCGTCGTGAGTCTTACAAGTACGCTCCGGTGAGCCGTATGCGAAATTCCTTTATCGCTCCGGGCAAGGATTCTTTCGATGACATGATCCACAGTGTGGAACATGGACTTTACGCCGCTAAAATGGCAGGCGGTTCCGTGAATCCGGCGACGGGTGAATTTAATTTTGCTGTCGAAGAAGGTTATGAAATTGACCATGGTAAAATCGGACGTCCGGTGCGCGGAGCAACGCTCATTGGAAAGGGCGATCAGGTTTTGCGAGGCATTTCCATGGTGGGAAGCGATCTTTCGATTGCGGCGGGAGTCTGTGGTGCCTCTTCGGGTTCAGTCCCGGTGACCGTGGGGCAGCCGACGATCAAGGTCGATTCTATTCTTGTCGGAGGAAGATAACTGGTGCGTTTGACCGCTCTCTTCATCGCTTTATTTGCGTCGCTTCTGTGGTCGTTTGAAACCGTAGAAGATTCCAAGTCGCGTTTTGTCTTTCACGATTACATTGCGGAAACGACGCCGGTTGCCTGCGAAGAGGGCGATTTCCATTTGCTGCCCGAGAACGCCTTTTACAAGGAAGGTTCCGGAATGCCTTACCGTAGCTATCGTGTGGCGATTCCTGCGAACGCCAAGCCTTCGGTTTCGGTGAAGGACTCGATCCGCGTTCCATTTGGAAAGACTTGGTGCAACGCGGATTCATTAAAGAATGGAAGCGTGGAAGTTTCTAGCCCGAAACTCCGCGATGGAGTCTGGGTAGTGGACATTTGGGTGCCACTGCTCCAGGTTGCGGGTTCTTCTGTTTCGATCCGCAAAAATTTTAAGGTAAGCGTTTCTTTTGCGGGAACACCGCAGAATAAACATCCGGGCAAACGTCTGCTCACCCAGGTTTTGAATCCGAAGGGAGCCGCTTCCTTTGCTACTTCGACAAATACGGCCCGCGTTCTTCGCAAGGCGGCGTCTTCCGATCTTGCGAACATGACATGGCTTGCCCGAATTCTCGTTGGCGATAAGGATAATGGCACGACGGCAGAAGACGGACTTTATGCGGTTACCTACAAACAGTTCTACAACGCATGTAAGGAAAAGGCTCGTGCTTCGGACTGCGAAGGAATTCCCGTGAAAAAGCTTCGCATGTATGGCGCTCCTCAGGATACAATGACCGATGTCATCTGGAGCTCGGCGGAAACCGTTCCGAACCGTCTCTTCGAAATTCCGCTGGATATTCGTGACAAGGATGGAACCTTTAACGAAGGCGATACGATTTTCTTCGTCGGCTACGGAACTTCCATGTGGAAGCGCTTTGATTTGGAAGATTCGACGGCGTCTTCGAAGATGCAGTATTACTACTCCTCTTCGCCGTACAGCTTCTATCAGTATTTCCAGCTCGGTTATACGTCGAGCGGTACAGGGTCTCGCGTTTCAACGCTCTCGTCGCCGACTTCTGGCTCGGATGTGGATGTTTTGCGTTATCTACGCGTTGAAAAGGACGCTCTTTTGCGCGACACCTATTTTGGCTACAACGGTTCTTGGGAAGAGGCTTCGGGCAAGGAATGGTTCTGGATTTGGAACGCGCCGACAGAAACAGTTCAAATCTCTTCTTCAACTTTTGCAAATTCTAGAACATCGAGCCTTCCGCATTTGAACCCAAGCGGCGATAAGCTCGTGACGGTCTCCTATGTTCCGCATAGCTTTACGATGTCCATCATGCCTAAATTCACTTTTACGGTAAATGGGAAGGATTATTCGGAATATGCAAGACTCCCGATGGGGAACTTTGTAATTGAAGATGTCGCTCTGAAGTCCTCGGGGAATTCTTACTCGATGACCCTTTTGCCGAACGGTTCTGTCTATGATCGTTTCGACGGCTTTTCTGTTGCGTATTCCTGGAACCCTGCATTAGAAAATGATTCTGCTGAATGGATTTTACCGGGAAAGCGAAACGGACGCATTCGCATTCCGCTTTCGACGTCTTCGCATGTGCAAGTGATGAAGTTCCAGGACTTTGAACCGGTTGGAATTTTGCAAGTGAAGAACGGCTACTTCTACGACAGCCTTTCTGCGGGCGTCGATACACGTTACCTGGTGTACAGCACAAAGAATTTCCGTTCTCCGGCAAAGATCGAAGGCGTGCCAGTTCATATTTCGGGAACGCTCAACGACATTTCTCGCATTTCTTCGAAGACCGAATACATAATTATTGCCCCGGAAGCGTTCCAGACTCCGGCGGTGGAACTTGCAAAATTCCGTTCGGAAGGAAAGGCTTTCCGAAGCTACAACACGACCGTGGTTCTCGTGGAAGACATTTACCGCGCTTATTCGGGTGGTTCCATGGATCCGGTGGCCATTCGTAATTATTTGGCTTACGCACGAAGTGTTTGCCCAAATTTGACCTATGCAGTTCTTGCCGGCAACGGAAACTTTGACTACCGAGGAATGCATTCCGGATTTAAGACGAACTGGATGCCGCCTTTTGAGAAGGAAGATGCGGTTGTCGAAGACTTCTTTGCTGCGCTGGATTCGGGCGAAAGAGTTTTGCGCGGAGCTTATGATTTAGACCTTTACATTGGACGTCTTCCGCTTTCGAACGTAGCGGATTTCAACGCTTATAATGAAAAGATCCAAGAGCATGAACAAACCTCTTCTGCTGACAATTCTTTATGGCGCAACTCGATTGTCGTGACGGCAGACGATGCCTGGACGGGTTCTATGGTGGACGGCATTGATCATACATCACCGGCGGAAGATCTTTCCCGCACCCTTTTGAATGCTTCGACAGAAGAAGGTTATCATCTCGACATTCACAAGATTTATCTGTTGAATTACAATTCGGATGCTGCAGGCCAAAAGCCGGAAGCGGCAAGCGATTTAATCAGTCGCATCAATCAGGGTTCGCTTTTTACCATTTATTTTGGACACGGTTCGATTTCGGACTGGGCTTTTGAAGGATTAATGAAACCATCGTATATTTCAAGCCTGGCTAATGAATCCCGTTATACGATTCTCGGATCTTTCTCCTGTACGGTTGGGCGCTTTGACATGGGTAATGAAACCTCGCTTTCCGAAACCTTTATCCAGGCTTCCAAACGCGGAGCAATCGCATCGATTGGCGCGACCCGTGAAACTTACGGTAGCTATAACCGTGTCTTTGCCAAGTCTGTCATGACAAATGCCTTTTTCCCGACGGGTGGAACTTTAGGCAGGGCTTATGCGCTTGCCAAGGGTTTGACTATTCAGACTTCCATAAAGCCGGAAAGCCAGCGTTACAATAATGCCCGTTACGCCCTTTTTGGCGAACCGGTCGTTCCGATGCCGAATGCTCAACTGAAGATCAAACTCGATCAGCAGGTGGATACGATTCGCGCTTTGGACAGCATGACTCTTTCTGGAACCGTTTCCGGAATTTCGGATGGAAAAATCCACTTTTCCATTTTGGAGCAGAGCTACGAAAAGATGTTGAGTCAGTCGCCTTCGGATCGTGATTCGGTTTCTGTACTTTACGACGGCTCCATGATTTTTAGCGAAGATGCCGAAGTCAAGGATGGAAAATTTTCACTCAACTTTATCACTCCACGCAAGATTTCTTTTGGCGATACGGCGGCGGAAATTCGCATTTGGGCAAATTCGAATTCTACATCGAGCATTGGACACGCTCTGGTTTCGGATATTGTGATTTCGGGAACTTCCGCTTACGCAGATTCTATTATTGCAAATGATACGACCGCTCCTTCGATTTCCATTCAGAGCTGTCTCTCTCCGGCTTCGGGAACTTCTTTTGCTGAAGGCGAAATGGTGACGATCGCTTCTCCGGCCTGTTTGCAGGTGACGATCGAAGATTCGACCGCGATTGACTTCCGTGAAGAAGCGGACGAGGGCATTTTGTTTGAAGTCATCGGCGAAACCGTTTCGACATCGCCGTTTCATCCATGGCCGTATTCGGAACAGTCGAGCAAAAAGGCTGTGGCCCGCATGACCTTTGCCGAAAGCAAGTATCCGCCGGGACTTTACACGTTCCGTGTTTCTGCGATGGACATCGTCGGCAATGAAAGCTCTCGTTATTTGAGACTGAATATTACCGATGGACTTTCGGAAGGCCTTGCTAACGTCTTTACGGCTCCGAATCCGATGAAAAAGAAAGGAACGACCTTCTACTTCAAGGATCTCGCCGTGGGGCGTTCCGCCGATGTCACGATTTTCATTTACAATCAGAACGGTCGTTTGGTTCAGCGCATTGCCCACGCGGTTTCGGGCGTTACCACTTGGGACGGTCGAGACTTCTACGGACGTAAGCTTGCCAACGGTCTTTACCATTATATCGTCGTATCCAAGGTCCCTGCTACAGACGGGGCTGCGGCAAAGATGTTCCGCAAAAAACAGAAGCTTGTCATTTCGAGGTAATACGCATGGATTTAAGAAAAAAAGCATCGCCGGTTCAAATTTTGGGCGAAAGCCTTCTCCGCTTCCGACTGATTTTTTTAGTGATCTTTGCCGTTTTGTATGTAATCTTTGCAAGGGATTTTAGTTCTACTTTCGCCTATATCCTCGGAGCAGGGGAGTCTTTGGCTCAGACGATCGCTTCTTGGACAGACAAGGGCGTGGCCGAAGCGGATTATCCGTTCTTGATCGCGGTCGGTGCGCTTTTTGTGGTTCTTTTTGTGATGCGCCTTTGGCTCGGCAAAATCCGCAATGCACTTTCATTCCTTTTTTCGACGCTCTTTATTTCTGCCCTCGCCCTTGCGCTGAACGAAGTGGAAGAAACGGTGGCCTATGTTTTCCTCGGCTTTTTGTTGCTGAGCATGATCCTTTTCTTTGTGGTGCGCGTGGCAAGCTTTAAGGCGCTTTTGCCCGTTTTGCTTGCGCGCTTCTTCTGGATTTCGATTTCCGCTGTGGTGGCGATTCCGTTCTTTGTGGGCGTTTCTTTTGTTGTACTCGCTTTGGCGGATACGCTTGCTGTGTCTTTAGATACGGGTGCGGAACTCAAGAAGGGAACGCCTGTTTCCGGTTCTCTTGTTTCGAGCTTTTGCAAAGCCTTTTTGCCGTCGGTGATTTCGACGGTTCTTCTTGGCGGGTTGAATGGCTATTTTTACCATTCCTGCATTCCGATCTGGATGGCGATTGTTTTCCCGGTGATTTCCCTTGCCTTGTTCTTGCTTGTGGAATTCCCGGTGATGAGCTTTGCCCCGATGAGCAAGATGCGTGCTGCTCACCGCTCGATGAAAGTTTAAGCCTTTATCTGAAAGTTTTAAAAAAAAGATTTGTACTTTCATCCATTATTATTCTAAATTGGAATATGGAGAAATAAAAATGAATCGTTACGACCTTGTCTTGCTCGGCCTGATTAAAGAACAGGAACGCAGTGGCTACGATATTATGACGGAAATCAAGAACCGCGAACTCGATCGCTGGGCTAAAATCAGTACGTCCACGATTTACAATCGTTTGACGCGTCTTGAAAAGAATGGCTCGATCGAAGGCCATGCGGAACGTGACGGCAACCGTCCGGAACGCACCGTCTACCGTATTCTTGACAAAGGCTCGGAACTCTTAAAGAAAGAAGTTTTGCGTCACCTGACCGGATTCAACGATGATCCGCGTACGCTGGGTTACGCGTTCCTTTACGCGGTCGATCCGATTGACACGATCCGCGTTCTCGAAGTTCACGAAAAGAAGCTTTTGGAAGAAATCTCTCGTCTGCAGAAGATGATAGACGAAGAACCGCGTCCGACCCTTTACCCGGAAGGACCGTTCCTCAACTGCATGAGCCGCGACCACATCATGGTAGAACTCAAGTACACCCGTGCTGCAATCTCGATTCTGCGCGACCCGCAAAAGAGCAAGAAGCTCGGCGGATACTTCTACATCAATTTCGGTTCTCGTGATTTCAACAAGAACAACTGATTTATTTCATTCACCATCCACGGAGATAAAATGACAGCAACGAAAAAGAAGCCGGCTGTGAAGGCAAAAGCCTCCAAAAAGTACGGCTATTTCGATGACGCTAATAAAGAATACGTGCTCACCACCCCGGCAACCCCGATTAAGTGGTGCAACTACGTTGGTACGCTTGATTTCGGCGGTATCGTCGATACGACTGGCGGAACCCTCGTCTGTAAGGGTGACCCGGCTTTGAATCGTATCACGAAGTACATTGCCCAGATGCCGAATGCCGACTTCAAGGCAAGCACTGTTTATATCCGCGTCAAGGACGGCAAGAGCTACAAGTTCTTCTCCCCGTTCTACGTTCCGACTCTCCAGAAGCTCGACAAGTGGGAATGCCACGTCGGTCTTTCTTATAGCCGTTGGATCGCTGAAGCATTTGGTCTCCGCGTCCAGGTGACGATTTTCGTTCCGACCAAGTCCAATACTCTCCTCCAGGATATCCAGATTACAAATATCGCGGGCGGCGCTAAGGAAGTGGACGTGATCCCGGTTTATGAATTCAGCCACTTTGAAGCTGAAAAGCAGCTCACGAATGCTGACTGGGTTCCGCAGACCATGACCCTCAAGGCTCATCCGGAAAAGGATGGTCACCTCGTTCTCGAACAGTACGCTTACATGAAGCGCGACTACGCCGTGAACTATGTGACGGCAGACTGCAAGATTTCTAGCTTCGATGGCGACCGTCGCGTCTTCCTCGGTTGCAACGAAATGGGTTCTTGGCAGCACCCGCTTTCCTTGGATAACAAGGAACTCTCCAATAGCGAATGCGACCGTGGCGACAATATCGCCGCTCTCATGATCCACGCCGGCAAGATCGGTGCGAAGAAGACCTTCCGCACCTGCACCCAGCTCGGTCAGGAACAGAGCCTCAAGGTGGCTAACAAGGCTATCAAGAAGTATCGCGATTTGAAGAACGTCGACAAGGCTTTCGCCGAACTCGCCGCATTCTGGGACAAGTATCTCGAAACCATCCAGGTCAAGACTCCGGACGCTTCCTTCAACACGATGGTCAACGTGCACAACCCGCGTCAGTGCCACACCACCAAGAACTGGAGCCGCTACCTGTCGCTCTATCAGCTCGGTTATGGTACAAGCCGCGGTATCGGCTACCGTGACTCCACGCAGGACTTGATGGGCGTGATGAGCCACATGCCGGAAGAAGCTCTTGTCCTCACCAAGAATTTGATTTCCGTGCAGCGTCCGGAAGGTAACGCTATGCATCAGTACGCCCCGCTCGCTCTCGAAGAAGACACCGGTAGCGAAGCAAATGAAGGCGACTCTCGCGAAAAGGCAAATGCCGTCGACGCACAGGGCAATCACCTTTATGCAGACTGGTACGGCGATGACCATCTTTGGATCGTCCTTACGGTGGCTAGCTACCTCAAGGAAACCGGTAAGATGGAACTTCTCGACGAAGAAATTCCGTTCTACGAAAAGGGCAAGAAGCGTGCAGAACGTGAAAAGGGCACGATCCTTGAACACTTGAAGCGCGCTCTCAAGTTCACCCGAGAACACTTGGGTAAGCACAACCTTCCGCTCCTTGGATTCGCGGACTGGAACGACTGCATGAACCTCCCGCTCGGTGCAGAATCTACATTCAACACGGCCCTCTATGCGAAGGCTTTGCTTGAAATGATGGACATCGAAGAACATCTCGGCGATACCAAGGCTGTTGAAATGTACAAGGGCTGGTACGAAGATGTGAAGAAGGCTTTCAACGAAAGCGCTTGGGACGGCAAGTGGTGGGTCCGCTGGTTCGACAAGGACGGCAACGCTTACGGTACGAACAAGGCCAAGTACGGCAAGATCTACTGCAACGGTCAGTCTTGGCCGGTGATCAGTGGCATTGCGACTGGCGCACATGCTGAACAGGGCATGGACAGCCTGAACAAGCTCCTCAATACCAAGTACGGTGTGAAGAGCTCCACTCCGGGCTACCGTGGTTTCGAACCGTCTGTCGGCGGTATCTCTACCTATCCTCCAGGAGCTAAGGAAAACGGCGGTATCTTCCTCCACACGAACCCGTGGGTGATGATTGCCGAAACGATTCTCGGTCGTGGCGATAACGCTTACAATTACTACTGCCAGATCAACCCGGCTGCGAAGAACGATATCCTCGATGTCTTCGAATCCGAACCGTACTGCTATCCGCAGAACATTCTCGGTGACGAACACAAGCAGTTCGGTATGGGCCGTAATGCATGGCTCTCCGGAACCTCTACCTGGACTTACCAGGCTGCAACGCAGTACATTCTCGGTATCCGTGCAAGCTATAACGGTCTCGTTGTGGATCCGTGCATTCCGACGAAGTGGAATGGCTTTGACGCTGTCCGTAAGTTCCGCGGTGCAACGTACGAAATTTCCGTGAAGAACCCGAAGCACGTTTCTAAGGGCGTGGCTCAGATGATCGTCGACGGTCAGGAAATCGATTCCAACGTCGCTCCGATTTTCACTAAGGGTACTCATAAGGTCGAAGTCATCCTCGGCTAATTTGTACGAAGTTCAACAAAGAAAGCACAAGCGTTTGCTTGTGCTTTCTTTGTTTTTCAAAGAACGAAACTTGTTTGTTTGTAGTGTGCAGGTTAAAATTTCTATCTTTGACGCATGCAATTTTTGAAGTATGCGATCATCTTCTGTTTAGTTTGTGCTCATTCCATTTTTGCAACAGAAACGGAGAAGGGCGGCGGGATTCTCGGAGATCTTTTCTCGGTCGAAACAGATGAAGCTATTTATCGCAAAAATATTTTTGCGGGTGCAACGCTCTTTTTACTGCAAGGCAATACTGATGAAGAAACGCTGAACATTCTGATTGGCGATGTGTACGAAGCAGAAGGTTACACTTTTACAGCCAAGGTCTTTGGCGGTTACTTTGTTAAGAATGCGATGGCGGTAGGAGCTCGTGCTGGGTATTCCCGCACGAAACTTGATATTGACTATTCGATTTTAAAAGATCTAGCGGACATTGCCGAACATCGGCAGTATGTGAAGAATGCTTTCTTCATTCAGCCGTTACTGAAGAATTATCTGAAAGTCTTTGATTCCAAGAATCTATACTTCTTCAATGAAACATCGGTTTCGGTGGAATATGCCTATGGAATTTCGCAAGCAGATGATGGAGAAGATCTTTCCAAAACACGAACCCGCGGCTGGACTTTTGAATTTGGCATCAATCCAGGCTTAAGCATTATGGTGCTCCGCAACATGGCGTTCGAAACTTCGGTCGGTCTTTTAGGACTGAGCTCCACCGTTATGGAAATCGAAGAAAACGGGGAAACGCGAAGCGAATTTACTTACAACATTGTGAACTTTACGATTAATCTTTTGGCGTTGAATTTTTCTTTGGTCACATTCTTCTAAGAGGATGCTTGGATGAAGAATTTTTGCATTTGGATTCTTGCTTGCCTTGTCTTGATGTTGGTTGCTTGCGAAGAGGATTCGACGGGACCGAAGACGATGGCTCCAAATCTTGGGACGCTTGAGCTTTCCGGTTGGACCGTAGAATCGAAGGATGAAGATTCCCATACGATTTCTATTTCTCCTTCGAAAAAATGGCTGGATTCCATTGTCATCGATTCGGTGGAAGCTCTTGGCGATGCAAAACTTTACTTGGCCGCAGATGATGATCTTTATGACCCAGAATTGGGGAAGGAACTTGTTTCGGGTACGGTGATTTCGACGGTGGATACCTCGGAATTTTCGATTATCGTATTGGATAAAAAGAATCGCATTGTGGTTGTTTGGCTGGTCTCGTGGGATTCCCCGATTGTCATTGCGAGTTCTTCTTCGAATGCCATTGCGAGCGAAGCGAGTCAATCCAGTTCGAGCGAGATGGCTTTATCCTCTTCGAGTGCTCGCAAAGACAGCTCTTCGTCAAGCTCGCGGCAATCCAGTTCGAGCGAGATGGCTTTATCCTCTTCGAGTGCTCGCAAAGACAGCTCTTCGTCAAGCTCGCAGCAATCCAGTTCGAGCGAGACGGTTTTGTCCTCTTCGAGTTTTCACAAAGACAGCTCTTCGTCAAGCTCGTGGCAATCGAGTTCGAGCGAGATGGCTCAACTGACCCTTGCAGATTTGCAGCCGATTGTGAATGGAGATACGCTTAAAAATGCGGTGACAGTAAACGGCGACAAAATTCTGATTAACGTCCCATATTCTTCGTCGCTGGGGAACGCACTTTCTCAAGTGCGGTTTGTGGGAATGGATTCTGTATTGGATCTTCGCACGGCGAAAACATTGAACTTGCTTTCTGCGGATTCTCTTTGGACGGCTTATCGTGTAATCGCCGGGGTACAAGTTCTAGGCTCTGATTTTACAAAACGGGAAGATGCTTTCTTTGCAACGACGAGCGATGCCATGGCGACGGAAGGATCTGTACAGGTCGTGGCGAATTACACCTTTACGGCAACAGCGAATTTAGTCGAAAACGGCGAATCCATTTCGCTTTCGTCGGAAATCGTTTCTTGTGCATGGGCAGGTATCTTGGGCGCGAAGAAGCTCGCAACGGGCATCTACTTTGCCGGCACTTATGCGGGCCAAAATGCGATGAATATCTACGACGTGAATTATACAAGCGGAACGCCTTCGACAGACCTTTCGGACATCTCTTCGCAGATGACGTTTGGACGTGAATTTACAGCACGTCCCTCTGCATTTGAACTGACTTATTCTTACGTTCACGTTGCGAATTCGAATTCAAGCTATCCTCAAAAAGCGCTTGCTTATGTTATCTTGGTCAGCAAGGATTCGAAGGCGGTTGCAATCGGCGCATTCACGTTGGATGCTTCCGCAGAAGGGACATCCACAACGGAACTTTCTTATGGAGCAGACCCGGATGCAGTTCTTTCCGCAGGGTACGTAGGAACTTCGGATTTGACTCTCGGCACGGGCAGAGAAGACGTTGCCTCGATCCGCGTTGTTTTTGCTTCTTCCGCTTATGCGCATGTTGTCGCCGGTGGAACAACTGTTATGAACGATCCGGCGATTGAATATCGCGGTGGCGAAGGCTCAACCCTCACTTTGGAAAATTGGAAGCTGATTTACGAATGATGAATTTATTGCGCACTTTTGTATTTCTTTTTTTCGCCTTGATTTTCGCAGCTTGCTCTGCGGACATGGATACCTTTGGCTCATCGGATTATCATGTGCTGAAAGAAATTCATTTTGAAGAAGAAGCGGGCAAACCATCGATTTACGCTTCGGAACACAAGATTGTGGTGACAACAATCGATGTTCCCGATTCGATGGACACCTGGGATTCGGTGACGATTTCGGATATCGATATGAGTCATTTTGCGAGTCTTCATCTGGTTGATTCCAAATTCAAATCGTTTCCAACCGATTCGGCGGAGTTGGATTCGCTTGCGAGAGAAGTTTCCTATGTGGAAAAGGAGTTAAAAGAAGGCAGTAAAATTCGGATACCTTCGAGCCATTTGGTGTACATCGTGATTCTTTCGGAAAGCGGTAAACCCGCGATTTGGCAGATTGAATTTTCCATTCCGGACGTTGTCGCAGAACCCAGTTCGAGTGCTGAAGAAGGATATTCGAGTTCTTCTGCGGAAGAGGTTTATAGTTCGAGTTCGGCGAACTTGAATTCGGATGTTTCGCTTTCGCTTGAATTTGCGGATGCTTTGGGCGTGCAAGTTTCGGGAGATTCCATTCTTGTAGAATTTCCGCAGGGAACCGATCTTTCGAAAGTCAAACTGGATACGGCGATTGTTTTCCGCAAATCGAGCCTTTCTCCTGCACCAAGTTCCGTGACGGATTGGTCCAAGGCTCAGTCGTTTACCGTGACCGCAGAAGATGGCACCGAAAAAACGTGGACGGTGATCGCTTACACGACACAAAGTTCTGCGACGGATTTGCAGATGGCCTTTCAAGATCAGTTTAAGGTCAATCGCTCCGGTGATACCATTTCTGTTAAACTCGTTTACGGATCGCTTGTGACCGATGCGGTTCTTGATTCCTTCCGCATTCCGGCAGGTGCTTCGATTTCGCCGAATCCGGATTCCGTTAAAACTTGGGACGCTTCTCAGGCTTTTACGGTGACTGCGGAAGATGGCACTGTAAGGACGTGGACCGTTCTTCTTTCGATCGCCGCAGAAGATGAAACCGTTTCTAGCGACAAGGAACTCCTTTCGATTTCTGCAGAAAAGGAAATTTCGGCAGCTACCGTGGATACTTCTAAAAAGACCGTGGTACTGCACCTCGCGACGGCAAGCGCTCTTTCGTCCGTAACCGTAACTCTGGAAATTTCAAAAACGGCTTCGCATAACTTGCAAACGACGGCGCTGGATTTGCGTACCGAAAAAACGTTCACCATTACCGCGGAAGACGCAAGCTTTGAAACGTGGACGATTTCTGCGGACTATCCAAAGTCTTCGGCGGCGGTCATTTTGAGTTTTACCACGGATGATTTTACATCGCAAGTTTCCATTTCCACTGCAGCAAAAACCATCGACGTAAAAATCCCCGCGGCCCAGGCAATCCAATTGGAAAAGGTTTATTTCAGCGCAACCTATTCCGACGGCGCAAAAAAGACAAGTCCCATGACAGATTATCTGGATCTTTCCGACGGCTCAGCAGAAATCATTGTGACCGCAGAAGACGGTTCAACCGTCATTTGGACCGTGTTTGTAACCGTATCCACTTCGGCTCCTCAGATTACGGCTATGTCGATCGGTTCCGGAAAAGTTTCTGGCATCATCGACCAGTCTGCCGGAACGATCTTCTTTAATATGACTTATACGGAGGATTTGGATCTGCGTAAGCTGACGGTGCAATCGCTTTCGCTTTCGGATGGCGCTTCGACAAGGGATTTGGAAGAAGGCTCCGCTTATGACTTCGCCAAAAAGAAAACGGTTACCGTTTCAAACTCGGCAGGCGATTCTAAAACTTATACGATTCAAGCGGGCTATCAATACCCGAACAGCGATTTCAATACGTGGACAGATGACGCATTCGGAAATCGCAATGACATCGAATATTGGGATAACGGAAACAACAGCGCGCTGGCTTCCACCAAAACGCTCACCACGAGTGCGGAAAACGAAACCGTCATTAAAATGGAATCCAAGTCCGCTAAAATCCTAGGCATCGGACGCTTTGCCGCTGGCAATATGCTGATCGCCTACTTTAACCCGAAGAATGTGAACACCTTAGCGATGACTGGTTACGACGACGGAAATGAGCTTATCGACTTTGGAAGACCTTTTTACGGACGCCCCCAATATGTGGAATTCGATGTTCAATATAAAGGATTAGGCGATTCCTGCGACTTGTATCTTTTGCTTGAAAATCGTACCGCAACCGAGAACAATGGCAAAAACCAATTCCGCAAATCCAGCGATGTGAATACTCTTGTTGCCAGTGCTTGGTACCGCGCCACGACCGTCGAATCGACCGAAGACCCGGATGTCGTTTCGATTACCGACGCAGAACGCTCTGGCTACAAAACGATCCGATTAAAGTTGCAATATGGCAAACCGAATTCCGCATCGCCGATTTATAATTCGAGCGTTTTCGCAACTTCGCTCAAAAATTCCGAAGGCATCGACAATCATTTGGTGGAAACCGATTCCCCGGATGATTTTGATGTGACGCATATTCGTGTGGTGGTCGCTTCGAGTGCGCTGGGAAATGTGTACGAAGGCTCTGTCGGCGCAACGCTTTATTGCGACGCCATGCGTTTGATTTACGAATAACTTTTTGAGGTTTAGAAGGATTCCGCGCGGAACTTTTCACGGCATTCGCGGAGTTCTTCTACGACCGTGTATGGCATCTTCATGCAGTTTGGGCCATAGGGGCTGTTTTCGGTGTGAAAATCCGAACCGCCCGTGCCAAGCAAGCTGTAACGCTCGGCGATCTCTCGGTAACGCCTTCCGACTGCGCCTTTTTGTGCCGGCGAGTAGGTTTCAATCCCTTTGAGGCCTACTTCGACAAGGTCTGGAATCAGGTTATCGACATTGGACTTGTATGGGTGGGCGAGGACCGCAATGCCACCTGCATTTTCAATCAAACGGATTGTCTGTTGCGGATTCAGACCGCGTTTTTCGACAAAGGCTGGAGCTCCGTCTGCGAGGTACTTGTTAAATGCCTCGCCAAAATTCGAAACGTATTCTTCGTCGACCAAAGCCATGGCGATATGCGGACGTCCAACGACTTTACCTTTGCAGTAGGTCATTACCTTTTCAAAGCTCAAATTGACGCCGAGCGACGAAAGTTTTTTGAGAATTGCCTTGGCGCGAGAAATTCGCTGTTTCGCGCTTTCTTCCAGTTCCATGTTCATGGCGAGGTTCGTCGGGTCGCAGAAATAGCCGAGAATGTGAACGTCACGTCCTTGCCACACGGCAGAAACTTCGATTCCTGGAATGATTTCAATTCCGAGTTCGTCGGCATAAGGCTTTGTCGCGGAGTAAGAGGCGAGCGTGTCGTGATCGGTCACTGAAATACAGCGGAGACCCTTTCTTTTGGAAAGTTTGACCACTTCTAGCGGAGTGAGCGAGCCGTCGGAAAGGTTCGTGTGGAGGTGCAGGTCTGCAAATCCGATTTTTTGCTTGAGAGCATCGGTCATTTCACAGCCCCTTCAAAGATTGCCGTCAGAGCTTCGATGCGTTTGGAAACCTCGCCTTCCGAAACAAGGCTCAAATTGAGCAGAGGGTAAAGGCTTTCACAGTCGAAACCGAATCGGTATGTTGCACCGCAGGTCTTGCAGAGATAGAGCATCTGGAAAAGCGTCTGGTCTTGCAAGTCGAAGGTCGCTGTAATCTGGCGCGCCTTCAAAACTTTTTCGATTTTGTGGAATTCCTGTTCTCCGTATCGACAGCCCAAGGTCGAGTAATAAAGCACTTCCTGCTTTATCTGGTTCGTCTGCAACAGATTTTCCAGTTTGCTGTTCACAAGGAGCAGTACACCGTGCTTTTGAATGCGATAGAGCTTTTGCAAGAACGGCAGATAGGCGTTTACGGATTCCGTATCTTCCGGAAGAAGGAACAGAACGGTCTGCTTTTCCGAAAGCTTCATCGGATATTCAAAGGCGACAGAGAAGTCGCCGGCCTGCTTAATGAACCAACGCAAAAGCGATTCCTTCGACGCAAACTTTTTCAAGCTGTATCGCAGGCAATCTTTAAAATAAAGCGAAGGTTTCAAAACAGGACTCCCATGTTAAACGAGGAAAATATAAATTTTCGCCAATGGGAAAAATGAAGTTTTACGCGATAAAATCGCCTTCTGTGCAAAAAATTGTCACTTCTTGGCTGGAATGTGAAAAACTTACGCATGGAGTCAAAGGTTGCCTCTTCAAATCGTTCGCTACGCGTGAAGACGCAGAATCATGGCTTTCCGGCGTTTCGGAAACCCATGGGGAAGGTTTGCGCATTTACGTAGATGGATCCTTTACTCCAGACTTTGACCGTGCTGGCTGGGCGTTTATTGCCGTAGAAAATGACAAACAGATTGGAGCGGAAAACGGGGTAACGGATTTACCCGCCGAAAGCCGCAATATTGACGGGGAACTGACCGCGAG
>NZ_JALFIA010000011.1:0-3978 GCF_022776125.1 Hallerella sp.
ACGGACGAAATCGCTCCAGGGGACGACTTTAATATTGTCGACGCCTATTTCGATACCGAGTATACGTATTCCACATACCTTATCGTCGTCATAAAGAACAATTGGGACAAGAGCCTCCCTTCCCTGTATATCGATTACAACCTCGTCTGCGACAACGGTTACAAAAAATACGGGACTTCCTACATCTACCTGACGTCGAACGAACAGTCTTCCATCGAATATTATACCGGCAGTAGCGCAACATCCTGCACGTACACCATCACGGCGGTACGGCCCTATGCCGACAACGATTACAGCGACTGGACAGGATCTTTCGAAATTCAGATTCCATAAATCTTTGCGAAATTTCGCTGTTTTCGCCTGAAAACATAAATCTTTTACAAGAACGCTCTCTTCTAAGCAAAAAGTGTATTTTCGGAGAAAATTTAGGATGAGGTCTTGGATGCTCAGATTACGCATACTTTTTCTTTCGCCGGCTATCGGCGTTTCCATTTGCGCAGCGGCACTTCCTGCGGTCAACCAGTTGGGTTATACCCCCAAGGCGCAAAAGCTCGCTGTCATTCCTGGCAATGATGCGAACCCGCTCGAAATCCGCGAAATGAGCTCAGGGAAAAGCGTGCTGACGGTCGAAGCTCCGCTTGTTTACGAATGGAACGCAAGTGGCGAAGAAGTCCAGGCGTTCGATTTTTCGAGGCTTCAGAATCCGGGAACCTATCAGCTCGTGCGCAACGGCGATATTCTCGGCGCCCCGATCCAAATCACGGAACGTCCTTACGAAGATGTCGCGAAGGCCGCACTCAAGTGGTTCTATTTCCAGCGTTCGAGCACCGCGCTCGATTCCAAGTATGCAGGCAAATGGGCTCGCGCCGCAGGCCACCCAGACACGCATGTTTTGGTATACGGCGAAAAGCGTACCATCAGCGCTCCCAAAGGCTGGTACGATGCCGGCGACTACGGAAAGTACATTGTGAATTCGGGAATTACCGTTTCGACATTGCTCGATTTTTATGAAAACTATACCGCCTATGCAGATCAGCTTGTGTGGGATATTCCACGCGAAATGCCGAACCTTCCGCTCATTTTGGAAGAAGTCCGTTGGAACCTTGACTGGATGCTCGACATGCAGGATCAAGACGGAAGCGTTTTCCACAAGCTCACCACGTTAAGGTTCAGCTCGACGGTCATGCCGGAAGGCGACAAAGCGGACCGCTACGCCATCGGAAAAGGAATTGCCGCGGCGCTCGACTTTGCGGGAACCTTGGCTCAGGCTTCCGTCATTTACAAGAAGTTCGATGCAGCCTACGCAGATCGGCTTTTGAAGGCAGCCGAACGCGCATACGCCTGGGCTAAAAAGAATCCGAAAAACCTTTATTCGCAGCCTGCCGACGTGAACACGGGAAGCTACCAGCCAGCGGACGAAAACGGCAAGGATGAATTCCGATTTGCCGCCGCGGAGCTTTACCGTGCAACACAGGCAAAAAAATATCTTGACGAATTAAAGGCAAACCCCGTAAACGGCAACGGCCCTTGGTGGGGCGACATGAACTTCCTCGCTGTGTACAGAATGGCAAAAGACGCCAAGCTCTACGGCAAGGAACTCCACGAAAAAGCGAAGCAGATACTCTTGAACGAAGCCGAAAGCCTGCTCAAGGCGGTCGATTCTGCCGGTTATTATCTTGCCATGCATCCATGGAACTGGACTTGGGGTTCTAACAGCGCCGTGGCAAACAACGGCATCATTCTGCTGCATGCTTACAAGGCGACGGGCAATGTCAAATACCTGAACGCCGCACAGCAATCCCTCGACTACCTTCTCGGCAAGAATCCCCTGCAAATTTCTTACGTCACGGGCTTTGGCGACAGATATCCGCATCATCCGCACCACCGCCCAAGCGAAGCGGATAACGTGGACGAACCTATTCCGGGAATGCTCGTCGGCGGACCGCACCTCGGCAAGCAGGATATCGGCAAGGAAGCCTGGAAGTGCGAAGATTACGCCAAAGCAGACAAGCCAGCCCTCGCTTATCTCGATGCCCACTGCAGCTACGCGACTAACGAAGTGGCAATCAACTGGAACGCGCCTTTCGCTTACCTCGCCGCCGCACTGCAAGCGATTTACCTGGAGTAATCTTCCGTGTCATTGCGAACGGAGTAAAGTAATCCATAAAAAAGAGCCTCTTTCGAACGAAAGAGGCTCTTTTTTGGAGATTTCTCTCCCCAAACAAAACCGAAAAAAGAATTACTTCTTTTCGAGCGGTGTATCCTTGATGATTTCTTCAACAAGGTTCTTTACGTTTTCTTCCCAGTCACCCTTCTGAAGAGCGAAGCCGAGGGTCACGCGAGCCTTGAACATACCGCTCGTCACGACCTTCTTGCCATCCACATCCGCAATCGTATACTGGCCGAGGTACTGCAAATAGCTCTTGGTTTCGAAGCTGCCCGGGACGATCATGCGGGTTTCCGAAAGGCGCGAAATATCGAGGAAAGCGATCGAGACGACAAAACCTTCACCCACGCCAATCGCGTCAAACTTCGGATTCGGAACCTTGTATTCCTTCTTGCCGAGCTTCGTCACAGTCATATCGAAAGCGTCATCGCTCTTCTGTTCCACGGCAGACGGCGTAATGCCAGTCTGTTCCGCAAATTCAGCCTTGAGCTGTTCGCTGAACCAGCCGGAGAAATTGTCCTTGTATTCCGGAAGATCGTCTTCGACGTCATCCTTGTTCTGCACGATCGGCTCTGTGAAAAGGACAGAAATCGTCTTCGGAGCTTCTGTCCAGCTTGAATCGACATTTTTGTGACCTGCAGCGCAACTGATCAAATTCAAGGAAAGCAGGCTAGCTGCGAGTAGTTAATTGGTAAGATTTCGGGCGACCACTTTACAGATAAATCAATATTTTTGAATTTTGCCAATTTTGTAGTTTTGTTGATTTTACATCACATTTTTGTCAATTTTCACATTCGTAACCATTAAAATTTAGAAAATTTCGCCATTTTCCGTATTGGCACGACTTTTGCAATGTATGAAAGCGAAAAGATCAAACCGGTCTTACAACGACAAAAACTGGAGAAAGAAAATGAAAGTCGTTACCGCATACATTCAGCCCGAAAAGCTCGGCAGCGTCAAGGAATCCCTTTACGAAGCCGGCATTTTCAAGATGAGCGTCACTAACGTTCTTGGCTGCGGTCAGCAGAAGGGTTATACCTCGAGCTACCGCGGAACGGAAACCGAAGTACAGCTCTTGAAGAAGATCCGCCTGCAGATCGCCCTCAATGACGAATATGTGCAACCCTGCATCGACGCCATTATCAAAGGTGCTCGAACCGGCAACATCGGCGACGGAAAAATTTTCGTCCAGAATCTTGAACAATGTGTCCGCATCCGCACTGGCGAAACTGGCCCGGAAGCAATTGGTTAAGGAGAATAAAAAATGGAAACTGTCACTCCCGACTACGCTCTCTTTGTGAGCGAAAACCTCTGGATCTGCATCAGTGCGATGCTCGTGTTCATTATGGGCCTTGGATTTGCCTGCGTGGAATCCGGCCTTTGCCGTGCCAAGAGCAGTGCAAACATCTGCTTTAAGAACATCGCCGTTCCGGCAATCGGCATCACCGTCTACGGTATCATCGGTTTCGGGCTGATGTATCCGGGATCCTTTAACGGTTTCCTCGGATTCGGAGGCTTCGGCATCGGCGACTGGTTCAACAACCCGAAAGCCTTCTCACCGGAATACAACGGCCACTTTACACTCTTTGCCGATTGGCTGTTCCAGGCGATGTTTGCCGCTACCGCTGCGACGATCGTCTCGGGCGCTGTCGCAGAACGTATCAAGCTGAGTTCTTTCCTCGTGTTCACGCTTGTATACGTCGCCTTCGTCTACCCGATCGTAGGTTCCTGGACATGGGGCGGCGGCTGGCTCGGCGCTGAAGACGGCTTCCTTGCAACGCATTTCGGTCACGTGTTCCACGACCTCGCCG
>NZ_JALFIA010000081.1:0-24798 GCF_022776125.1 Hallerella sp.
GCAACTCACCGCTTGGAATGTGACCCTTTCGACGGTCGTGACCGAAGCGAATGCGGTGGATCTGGATTCCAAGACGACGTATTTGAGCACGGATCTCGTGGCAAATGCGGCTGACATCGACCTTTACATTGCACGTGAAGCACGTGCCGCTGTCCTTTACACGAATGCCGCGATTGAAGAAGGTAACGTGGTGGACGCTTCGATGATCGCAGAAGAAACCCGCAGCGGCTTTGACTACGTCTCCTTCAATGATCCGTGCCACGTGAGCGACTTCCGCTATGACTTGAATGCTCTCACGATTTCGGCAAGCGACTTTGAACTTGTGACGTCTTATGTGGTGATTACTTCCAAGTTCAACGCGGCAACGGGTGAAGGCTTTTTTGTGGTCCTTCCGCATTCTCCGATGACAGCGGGAACGGATGTTTCGATTGAGTTGACCATTCTGGGTGCTTATTAATCGTCGAATTTACAACTCTCTTGCAAAAGGCTCCCCACGGCGGGAGCCTTTTTTGTAGAATTCACGGAGACGGAAAAAGGATTTAGACTTGGACGGCTTTTGGCGCATCACCCTGCTGACGAATCCGGACGTGTGCAATTTGCACTGCGCCCTGTGCTTTTTACATCAGCGGGGTCGTTCGTACGGCAAGGGAGAAATGCCTTGGGAAGTGGCAGAAAAAGCGGTGCGCACTTACGCCGCTCGCGGTATTTGCGAAGTCATTCCGAGTACGATGGGCGAGCCGTTACTTTATTCGCATTTTGGAAAATTGGAAAGTCTGGTACAGGAGCTGGGACTCAAGCTGAACGTGACGACGAACGGCTCTTTTCCTGGGAAGGGAGCCTTGGCGTGGGCGCGGGAACTGCTCCCGATTTCTGCCGACATCAAAGTGAGCTGTTGGGGAACTTCGAAAAAAAACTGGGACGTCCTTTGCCCGGGCATGCACTTGAGCACGTACCTGCAGAACCTTAAAACCTTGGCGGAAGAACGTCAAAGGCTTGCGGAAAATTTTGCGGATGGACTCTCCAAACTTTCCCTGCAGATGGCGGTCTGCAAAACGAACCGTGGCGACGTCGAACGGGCTGTGGAACTCGCCGCGGAACTCGGGTTTGACCGCATCAAGCTCAACCGGGCCGTTTTCCTTTCACACTCACAGGCTTTGAAGGAACGCGAAGAACTTCTGCCGGAGGATTACTTCGACCGCTCCGCCGTGGAAAGCTTGCCAGTCAAGCTTGAAGGAACGTTCCTCTACCCGGCGACAGAGGCTCCTCGGCTAGAATGCTGCCCTTTTTTCGACAGGGAACTTTGGATACTGCCGGACGGCTCCACGGAACCCTGTCCGGATCCGGGAAACCGTTTCGAAGGGCTTCCTCAGGGCAAGAATCGCTGTGAAATTTGTCATTTGTTTCCAAAAAGATTCTTTTCTCCAGACTCAAATTGAGCTATTATTCTGTTAGGCTTATTTAACAGCCTGGATTCATTATGAAAAGCATTTATGTTGGTAATCTCCCCTTTGCATTCCGTGACGCTGACCTCGGCAAGCTGTTCGAAGAGTTCGGCGAAATCAAGAGCGCAAAGATCATCATGGACCGCGATACGGGTCGCAGCAAGGGCTTCGGTTTCGTTGAAATCGAAGACGACGGTGTGGCTCTGAACGCAGTCGAACAGCTGAATGGCAAGGAAGTGAACGGTCGTCCGCTCCGCGTCAATGAAGCTCGTCCGCGCGAAGGGCGTCCTCGCCGCTTCTAAGAAAGGATTTTTTTCGATTCGCCGAAAAGCTTGATTTACTGTAACGTTTGGAAGGCCGCATCAGTTGCGACCTTTCTTTTTTTTAATTTGCAAAGCGATGGCAAAGACTCTCCAATATTATCTTCCGCAAAAGGGCGAAAATCTTTCTTCCGAAGATTTGCTCGGACGTTTTCTCACTTGGACCGAAGAACGCGGCGTCGATTTATACGAGGCGCAAGAGAATGCGATTCTCGAACTCTTCGACGATAAGAATGTGATTCTGAATACGCCGACGGGAAGTGGAAAGTCGATGGTCGCTTTGGCGATGCATTTTATGAGTCTTTCGCTCGGACGCCGTTCCGTTTACACGTGTCCCATCAAGGCGCTTGTGAATGAAAAATGGATGGCGCTTTGTAAAGAATTCGGCCCGGAAAATGTGGGCCTTTCGACGGGCGATGCGACAGTGAATATGGAGGCTCCGATCCTTTGCTGCACTGCGGAAATTTTGGAAAACCGTGCGCTCGGCGAAGGGGCTGAATTGAATATTCAAGACGTCGTGATGGACGAGTTCCATTATTATTCCGACAGGGAACGCGGCGTTGCTTGGCAGGTTCCTCTGCTGACCCTTCCACAGACGCGCTTTTTGCTGATGTCGGCGACGATGGGACGCACGGATTTTTTTGAACAGGTCCTTTCGAATTTGAACGGCAAGGAATGCGTGACCGTTTCGAGCAAGACGCGCCCGGTGCCTCTCGATTTTAAATATTCGATGACGGAACTTTCTTCGACGGTGCAGGGACTTGTAAACGAAGGCAAGGCGCCTGTTTACGTGGTGCATTTTACACAGGCTTCTGCCGCAGAAAACGCGCAGAACTTTACCAGTTTAAATCTTTGCTCCAAGGAAGAAAAAGCGGCGATTGCCAAGGAAATTGCGCATTTCCGTTTTTCGAGCCCGTACGGTCCGGAATTCAAACGCTTTTTGAAAGTCGGCATCGGCCTGCATCACGCAGGACTTTTGCCCAAGTACCGCATCCTTGTGGAAAAGCTTTCGCAGAAGGGACTTTTGAAAGTCATCTGCGGCACGGATACGCTCGGCGTCGGCGTGAACGTTCCGATTCGCACGGTACTCTTTACACAGCTCTGCAAGTACAGCGGCGATAAGACCGCGATTCTTGCGGCGAGAGATTTTCACCAGGTAGCAGGACGTGCAGGCCGTAAAGGCTTTGACGACATTGGTTTTGTCGTGGCACAGGCTCCGGAACATGTGATTGAAAATGCGAAGCTTGCGGCGAAGTCTGCACAGACCGGGAAAAAGTTCGTGAAACGGAAACCGCCGGAACACGGTTACGTTCCCTGGGACGAAAGTACGTATCAGCGTTTGATCGCGTCACCGCCCGAACCTTTGCTGTCGCGTTTTGAAGTTTCGCATGGGATGCTCATCAATGTGCTTTCCCGCCAAACGGACGGTTGCAGCGCCATGCGAAAGCTTATCGACGATTCTCACGAAAGCGCGCGTCGCAAAAAAGAATTGAAGGGGCGCGCTTTCCAGCTGTTCCGTTCTCTCGTCGAAAAGGACGTGGTGGAATTTGTGAAGAATCCGCAGCCGGGAATGGCGCATGTACGGGTGAATCTCGACCTGCAGAACGATTTTGCGATGAACGAACCGCTTTCGCTGTATCTGCTCGATACGCTGCCGAAGCTCGATGTGGAAAGTCCGGAATACGCTTTGGACGTGATTTCCCTTGTGGAATCGATCGTCGAAAATCCGGATCCGATTCTACGGGTACAACTTCGCAAGGCTCGGGATGCCCGGTACGCGGAGCTCAAGGCGGAACATGCGGAATACAACAAGCTCCAGGAAGAGCTCGACAAGGTGGAATACCCGAAGCCGCTCCGCGAATTCATCTATACGACTTTCAACGAATTTGCGGATGAACACCCTTGGGTCGGCGATCTGAATGTGGAACCGAAATCGATCGTGCGCGAAATGATCGAAAATTTCGATACTTTCAGCGGCTATGTGAAAAAATACGGCTTGACTCGTACCGAAGCCCTGCTTTTGCGTCATATCAACTATGTATATAAGGTTTTGACGCAGACCGTACCGGATACGCTCAAAAACAACGAACTTTTGGAAATCCAGGACTATCTAGATGAAATGATCCGCAGAACGGACTCGAGTTTGCTCGAAGAATGGGAAAAACTCAAAAATCCGGAATTCGTCGCGGAAGATCTGGCTCCGGAAAAGGCTTTCCATGCGGACGAGGCTGCAAACGACGTTACCCTTGACAGAAAAAAATTTGTGGCGAGTACGCGTTCCCGCATCTTCTCGTTCCTCTCTTTCCTTCAAAAACGCCAATTTGGCGAAGCTTTAGATCTTCTTGCGGAAGATTTGCCCGAAGGAGTGCTTCTGGCCGATGCCGAAGGGGTTCCTTGGACGGAAAAGCGCTTGGAAGAGCTTTCGCTCGAATACCATGCGGAACATGGAAACTTCCGTTTGGACGTGGAAGGCCGTTCGATGAAACATACGGTAGCTGCGTGGACCGCTGAAAATTTGAAAATTCAGCAGGTTTTGCAGGATGACGAAGAACTGAACGATTGGGAAGTGGATTTCTCGATTCCGCTGTCGGATGCCCGTGAGGCGGGTATGCCGCTGATCCGCTTGGATCGAATCGGTACCATTCTGTAGCTTTACACAACTTTCTAAAAAAACTAGATTTGCGCCCGTCGTTCGATAGAGCTGGTCGCTCTATTTCCAACCTGGATGGATTATGACTAAGGCAAAACTCATCAAACTCATTATCGCTACAGTTCTCGCAATTGCAGCGCTCTTCGTCCCATACGAAGCCCTCGGAATTGATGGTCCAAACACCCTCAATCCCATTGAAATCCGCGTGATCGCTATCTTCGTGATGGCGGCACTTTACTGGATCCTTCAACCGTTTCCGATCTGGACTACGTCTACGCTTGTGATTGTGTTGATGATTCTCACCTTGTCGAACTCCTCGTTCTTGCCGTTCCGCGTCGAAGGCGTGGAACCGATCAGCTACAAGGTTTTGATGAACACCTGGTCGGATCAGACCATTATGCTCTTCCTCGGCGGATTCTTCCTCGCTGCTGCGGCTACGAAGTATAAGTTGGACTTGAACCTTGCCCGTGTGCTTTTGAGACCGTTCGGTAGGAATCCGAAGTTCGTGCTTCTTGGTCTCATGATGATTACCGCTGTGTTCTCCATGTTCATGAGCAATACCGCTACCGCTGCGATGATGCTTGCCATTCTTGCTCCAGTGCTCAAGCTTTTTGACGAAAAGGACAAGGGTAGGGCTGCGTTTGCACTTGCGATTCCGGTCGGTGCAAACATCGGTGGTATGGGTACTCCGATTGGTACGCCTCCGAACACCATCGCTCTCGGTGCTTTGAACGAAGCTGGCTATAGCGTTTCCTTTGGCCAGTGGATGGCTTTTGGTGTTCCGTATGTGATCGTGATGATGCTCATCGCTTGGTTCTTGATCATGAAGATCTACCCGATTTCTGCGAAGACCATGGATTTGAAGATCGATGGCGCAGATGGATTTGATAAGAGCCCGCGCGCGATTGTTGTGTACTTGACCTTTGCTTTGTGCGTTGTTTTGTGGCTCGTCGGTAAGGGCGTTCACGGTGTGAACGACTATGCGATTGCAATGATTCCTATCGCCGTCTTTGCCCTCACGGGTGTGATTACGAAGAAGGATTTGAACTCGATGAGCTGGGACGTTCTCTGGCTTGTGGCCGGTGGCTTCGCTCTTGGCGTTGGCCTGCAGAAGACGGGTCTTGCCGCTCACTTGATCGGCGCTATCCCGTTCGACACCTGGCCTGCATTCCCGCTCCTCGTGGGCTGCGGCATCATCTGCCTTTTCATGGCAAACTTCATGAGCCATTCTGCTACGGCAGCTCTCCTTGTCCCGATTCTGATCGTGGTGGGTGTGAACTGCGCAGACAACCTTGCTCCGCTCGGTGGCGTGACCGCCTTGCTCGTGGCCGTGGCTTTTGCAAGCTCTCTTGGTATGAGTATGCCGATTTCTACACCGCCTAACGCTCTTGCTCACGCGACGGGTTTTGTGGATACGAACGGCATGGCTAAGTCCGGTATCATTCTCGGTATTGCCGGCTTGATCCTCGTCTATGTGATGATGTTCATGCTCGCCAAGCTTCAATTCTTCGGCGAACCGAAGTTGAAGGTCGTGCCGACGACGGAAAAGACCGCTGCGGTCGCTCCTGCTCCTGCTGCGGCTGTCGCAGCTCAGGCTGCTCCGGCTGATACGACGGTGGTGCTCAGCGACGATACCGCTGCTGTACTTGCAGACTCCGCTGCTGCAAAGTAATCCAGGTTTGGAATTCAAAAGATTCCGGTCAAAAGGCCGGGATCTTTTTGTTTTAAAGGATTAGGTAAAAAGGAGCTTTGCTTGGAATGATGGATTTGAAAATTTGGCTTAAAAAGAAAAACTCCGCTTTGAAGCGGAGTTTGCGTGGTCGATACAGAACTCGAATCTGTGACCTCTACCATGTCAAGGTAGCGCTCTAACCAACTGAGCTAATCGACCGTAGGGTAGCCCAATAGTAAAAAGATTTTTGGGGCGTGTCAAGGGGTAATGAGTGTTTTTTCCATTGAAGTGGAGGTTTTTCCGTGGCACGGACGGTTCGCCTACCTTGCATCCACTCCCGTGGCCACGCTAGGCTCTGCATTCCAAGCCAGTAATGCAAGGAATTAGAAAAACGCTGGTTTAGCGGTCGTCGGGATCGACCCAGTAGCGCATTCTGCCGGTGATGATGACGCGGTCGTTGTCGCATTCGTCGCCGTAGCAGTGGTTAAAGATCAGGTGCACATCGGCACTCCAAAGGATGGAATCCTTCTGGTCGAATTTGATGTAGCTAGAATCGATGTCGATGATGTGGGCGGGGTAACTGTTGCCGAGGACAAGATATGTGTACCCGGATGACGTAACAGGAGCGTTATCTCCGAGTTCGGGCTTATTGACCATGATTTGCAGGGCATCTCCGGCGCGGTTCTTGCCAAGGAAGGTGACGTAGTGCTTGTTCGAACGCAGTATGACATCGCCATCGTCCGGGTCAATTGCTAGGTCAAGATCTTCGTCGCCGTTGATCGTTAGCTTCATGTAGCCGCCGCCATCGACTGTCCAGCCGCTGTTGATGTCGCTACAGGCTGTGACAAGTAGGAATATTCCAAAAAATAATGTAGGGAAGCGGAACTGCATATTTCCAAAATAGCAAATCCATTTTTGAAAGGTGAAATTATATTAGAAAGTGATGATTACGCAATATGAATTGAATACCGCATACGGAACGGTACATTGGTGTGTGTTACCGGTAAAGAACCATTTAGATACGATTCTCTCCATTCTATCGACAGCTTCCGGGATGGAACTTTCGCGAGTCGATATGAGACGTACTCCGGATGGTCGCCCTGAATTCCCGGCTTGCGGTTTCGATGCAAACTGGACGCACAGTAAGGATATCTGCGTCTTGGCGTATTCATTCACGGCAAAGGTGGGCGTAGATATCGAAAAGCTTCGCCCGCGTGCCCTGCGGATTGCAGAGCGGTTCTTTGCCAAGGAGGAAACGGACCTTTTGTTTCGCAGTAACCTTGCTCCGGATGAGTCTTTAAGACAGTTTTACCGCATCTGGTGTCGTAAGGAAGCTGTGTTCAAATGTGTTGGCGGATCGTTCCTGGGAGGCGTTCTTTCGACGAACGTTTTGACCGATGAGGTCAATGGGGCGATTCTGGCGGATATCCAGCTGCCGCTTGAGAATCCGTTTGCTGCGACGATCGCCGTGGCGCCGCTCGTTTAACTCAAAAGGTTCAAAAAAGACCTGCTGTTTTCAGCAGGTCTTTTTTTGTTGAAATCGAAATTTGAAAAGATTTAGCTCGCGAGAGGGTTCGGTTCTTTGGGCGTCAAATCGGTGATGTAAATCGGAAGGGCCGTTTCGAGCAGTACCTCGTCAATGCGAAGGCGCATCAGGTACTTTCCGTCTTTCGTCACGTGCATTCGGTTGATGTTCAAAATCAAGTTGACTGCCGCAGAATCCATGTTTTTGGGAACGGGTAAAAAGTTCACCGAGGTGAGGATCGGCGGAATGAGTTTCGAATCGTCGAACTGGTTTTGAATCGTAACTTTCAAATCGTGCGAAGTCGCTTCGGAACGCGTGTAGCGGATGCGGAAAACGATGGAGCAGTGCGGAATCACAATCGGAAGTTCCGCTTCGATATAGTCAAACACGCCGAGCATGTTGAGCTTTCCGCTTTGGTCGGTGGCCGCATCACAGATAGCTGCAATCTCGATTTTCATTACCAGTTGTCTCCCAGGTATTCCATCACGATCGGACCGTTCTTTGTTGCCGGAAGAGTCGAACCTGCGCTCGAAGCGGCTTCCTGCGAACGCATTGAAATATAGATTTGACCGCTTGGCGATACGGCGAGCTGCGGACGGAATCCGCGGACATAGTAACCATGCTGTGCTGCGTAAACGTTCTTGAAGTACGGCAATTCGTTTTCGCCGAGTTCGCTCCAGGCTCCGTCTGCGAAACGGTACACGTGTACATGAGAGTTCCTGGCGTAGTAGGCGTCATCGATTGCGAGAATTGGATTGTTGTTGCCGTCAACGGTAAAGAATACGTTGTAGCTGCGGTGACCGAACGCTTCGAATTCCGCACCGGTCGTGGTGAATCCTTCGTAGGTCGTGGCGAGGGAACTGCTTGCCTTGGCGCGGGCGAGGCGAGGCAGGCCGTCGTCGTCGCGGCTCCGGAATCCGACGTAGAAGTAACCGTTCGCATAGAACACCTGGATGGATTCGCCATTGATGTTGATGAGGTTGTTGTTATTGTTCGTCGTCGCTGTAGCGCCGCTCGGGATGTAGTAGTAATGGATCTTGTAGTTCGAGGAACTGTATTCACTTGCAATCACGAGGCGGTTTCCGCTGTTGTCGAACGCCATATCGATTTCGCGGTTCTGCTGGTAGGTGTTGTAAATTGGGCTAAAGGCATTGCCCCAAGCGGAACCGGAGTAATCCTGCACGCGGGCGAGTTGTGTTGTAGAGTTAACCGTTCCAATCCAGACGACGGAAGGATTGTTCGTCTTCGGATTGATTTTGAGCTTCAGGACTGTCAAATCGGTACCGAGTCCGCTGCCGAGTTCTGTCCAAGTGCCCGAAGCACCGGTCGACTTGTAAACATGGCCTTTGCCATCTGTTGTGCTGATGTAAGAGAGGTACAGGTTATCGTTGCCGTCGCATTCCATGTAAAGCGTCTGGTTTGAAATGCCGGAAATGCTCGGACTTCCGAAAGACGTCCACTTGGAACCGTTGCGGTACTTGGTGGCGAGTTTACCGTTTTGCTGTACATAGGCGATGTTCAGACGGTCGTTGCAGTAAGCGATTGCAGGACCGTTTGCGTCCGTCGAGGTTTCAAGGATCGTATCGCTTGTGCCACCAGAAATATTGTGCCAGGCCTTTTTAAAGTACACGTCCTTGGAAACGATTTCCGCTTCATGGCGGTCGACAAAGTTCTGGTCCATGTCCGTCTTGGAAGAATCGAAGTAGCTCAGCTTGACGGTGAGGGAGCCTTCAGCGGACTGACGGATGAACGCCGCGTTGAATTCGGCGATGTTCGTATCCAAGGTTCCGTCCTGATTTCCCTGGTACCAGTATTTATCGCTCACGTTCGAGAAGTTCCACCAGAATTGCTGTGCGTCTTCATCGCCCAAGGTGCCGAGCGTTGAAGAGCTGCCGTTAGCTTCTGGCGTGTACCAGTAAATGGATTTGTTCGAAAGAACGGAAGAATCGGTGCTCCAGAGGTAAACCGTATCCGGCATGCTGATGACGCCCTTAGGGAGGGTTGTCATGGTGCGGATGGTCGTCGTGTCGGTCGCGACAAAGTTCGAACCGGATTCCTGCGCCCAGACGATGCAGAGGAATTCGGTGTTTGCCTTGGAAAGCTTGGCGATGACGCTGTCCTTGACCCCGTTGTCATCGTTGTCGTCCCAGAAGTAGAAGTCATCCGATTTGCCCCACCAAACGTGATTCTTGGAAACCGTGTCGGAAAGGGCAGAAGAACCCTTGGTGCCGCAGGTCCAGGTGTAACGTTTGATGCCTTGCCATGCACTGTTCACGCGGGCGGTCAAATCGGTATTTGTTCCGGCGAGAATATAAACGAGGTCCTGATCCACGGTGATCACCGGGATATCCGTGGTGAAGGTAATTGTTGTTGTATCCTGAACCTGATTGCCGTCATCGTCTGTGGCGCGGGCGACGCAGTAATAGGTTGCATAAGGAGTCGAAGGTCCTGTCCATGTGGTGTCGTAAGAGGAAACGGTTTTCCAATTGCTGCTGATTTCCGAAGGCCCGCCGCAGCTCCATTCGCGCTTCGCGATGTAGCCCATTTTGTCGATTGCGGTTGCGTTGATTTCGATCGGGTAACTGACACGGGTCGTAATCGATTCGGTGGCAACTTTAATTGTTGGGGCGTCCAAAAGAACTGTAATCTTTGTCGTGTCTTGGACTGTATTGCCGTCGTCATCGGTGACGCGGATGATGCAGAGGTAATCGTTCGTCGCGACTGTCGGCATAATAGCGGAGTAACGCGGTGTCGAAGTCGAAGTGACCCAGCTGTTGCCTGCCACGCCCTTGTTGCCGCAGCTCCACTGGTACAGTACAATTTGACCGAGCTTGTCGTTTGCAATCGCGTCAAGACCGAGAGTATCCTTGATGCTGACCGTCATTGTGTCTTCACTCGCGGTAACTGTCGGAAGGTCAAGAAGAACTGTATAAACCGCAGTATCCGTTGCGGTCAAGTTGTCATCGTCGGTCACGCGCATCATACAGTACCACGTGCATGCACTGCTCGGCATGGTAATCGTCGTGTCCGCCTTCGAAATGGATGTCCAATTCGGGCTCTTTAGGCTCTTACCGCAGTACATGTCGTAAGCTTGGATCGTACCGAGGGTATCGACTGCAGAACCTGCCAAACGTACCTTTGCGTTGATCTTCACTTCTGCCGAAGTCGTGAACAGCGTAATGGCAGGCGCATCCTTGACCGCTCTAAAGTACAGCGTATCGTAGCCGTATTCGCCGTCGTCATCCGTAGCACGGACGATGCACTTGTAAGCGTTTGTCTCCGAACTCGGAAGCGTCACGTCAAAGCTTGTATGGACGCTCTTGGCGGCGGAAATACTTGCCGCAGAACCGAAGGTAATCTTTGAAGCGTCTGTACCGCATCCCCATTCCACAGCGTTCACGGTTCCATATTTATCGGAAGCGGTTACGTTGTAAGAAAGCGACGCGTTGATCTTTTGACGGACCGTGTCGATGATTGTTTTAATCGATACAGTCGGAGCGTCGGAAATGATGTTAATCGAAATGGAGTCCTTGGCGATCTTGCCGTCGGAATCTTCCAAGGTAACGTAAATCGTCTTGGTTCCGGTCGTTTTCCAAGCGAGGGTGCCGGTTTCCGCATTGGTGGCTGGGCATTCGTAACTGTCGGAGAGAGTCGTTGGACAGGTCCAGGTAATGGTTTCCGATGTAGCCGTAGCGCTGAGGAAGTGTTCCACGCTAAAGCTTAGCGGGTCGTTCATCGTAACCGATGTATCGGCGCCTGGAGTCAAGAAGTAAATGACCGCATCATCGCTCAGAATGCCGAAACGGACTTTGTCGGTAACGGCTCCGTCTGCGGCAGAGGCGGTCATCGTGTAAAGAACACCTGGTTCGGCACCGTTTGCAGAGAGTTCGCTTGCGGTCAGAGTCATTTTTGCGGAGCTATCGCTGCCCACTTTCGAAGGCTTGATCGAGAAGCTCTTGTCGCCGATAGAGGTACTCCAATGGATGGAATCCGGAATCGGGCGAACATTGCCTGCTTTTGCAATAAATTCCAAAGAACCGTCTGTCGCGACCATCGAAGTGGCCTTGCCGTTGACGGTCAGGTTCAGCGAAGACGCTTTGACGCGGAAGTCGAACTTGGCTGTATCGGAAACGTTCTTTGCACTATCGAGGACGACAAACTTGAACTGGTGACGGCCATCGGTCAAGTCCTTAAAGATCATATCCCATTCGTTGACTTTGAGAACGGAAAGTCTGATTTCAGAACTGTCGAGCCAAGCCTTTGCGCTTGCGATCTGCGAACCGGAATCCGAAAGCGAACCGGCAAAGGTCACGCTGCGGCTCGTCACAACCGAATCGTATTTGTCGATGCGGATCTTTGGAGCAATCGAGTCTTCGAGAAGCATCGTGGCTACAAGTCTTTCGTCTCCCATTTCCACATACTGGCTGTCGAGAATCATGTACTTGTATCCAAAGCCCGTCGTATCACGTGCGTAAACTCGGTACATGCCCGGATCGACGGCAGCGCTGAAGTAACCCTTTTCACTTGTATGGGTAAAGGTGTAGTTCTTGTTCTCCATGTTTTCCATCACGACCTGAATGCCGTTATGTGCCTTGCGACCTTCAAACTTGGCATAGCCGTGAATCGTTCCTGTGGTGGCGCTCAAGTCGCCAAAGAAGAAGTTCCACGTCGGGGAAGTAACCGTATCGTATCCATCGGTAACAGAAACCTGCCAGTAAAGACGACCGCGCAGGGATTCGTCCATGTTCCAAACGGAATCGGTAATTGCTTCCCAGCTCTTTTCAAGGATGTTCGTCGCCACGAGGTTTGCATCGGTGAGAACCGGAGCGGTTCCTGCATTGTCCGGGCTTTTGCCGACGCGGATCATGTAACGCAAATCCACCGGGTTATCTTCGTCGGCTCCGGAATAGTAGAAGGCAAAACGGGAAACGTAAATGTTCTGACGGCTGGCGGAATCCGGCTGCAAAAGGGCGATCGTCGGAATCTTGTTAAAGTGCAATACCGCTGTATCTTTCGAAACGTTGCCGTCTTCATCGACTGCCCCGTAAACATAAAGGATTTCATTGTTGGAATTCAAATGTTCCTTGACCGCTTTGTATTTGACGGTAGCGGTGTAAAGGCTATCGATTTCACCGGATTTTGCCGTGAGAGTGTCGATAGGCTTTTTCTTGGAGGAAAGCGGAATCATGAAGGCGCTGTCGATTCTTCCAAAGGAATCCGAAGCGAAGAACGAAACCTGGGCATCTTGTTCTCCACGGGTCCAAAGCGTATCCGCTTCCACAGAAATTTTCGGTGGCGTATCGATCACGCGAATGTACTGACCGCGCCCCGCCGTATCGCGGGCGTTTGCTCCGTCCACTGCAATAAAGAGTGGCGAATAGACCGCAGCGGAATCGTAGCTGTAAACGAAAAGCTCTTCGTTCTTTCCGTCAAACAGGGAATCTACGTCGCCCATCTTCCAAGCGTAGCGAACGACCTTCTTCGCATTGTACTTGAGGAATCCCACCAAGTAGATCGAATCGTGTACGGTCACCGTCAAGGTGTCATAGGTGAGCACGGAATCCAGAGCCGCAATGGAATCCACAAAGGCGTCCAAGCTATCAGGACGCTCGGTGAATGCGAAAAGCACCGAATGGTTGTTGCGCAAAGTCCCGTTGACTCGAATGTCGTCTTCGCGGGAACAGTTTGCCAAAAGCATAAACAATAGGGCGACGCATAAGAAATATTTTTTCATACAATACCGTAGGGTCTATTTATATTCTAAAAGTAGATTCAAAATCTATAATTTCAAAACTATCTTTAATGTATGCAAGAAATTCCTCTTTGGTATGTCGCTATTCTTTTCGCCATGCTCGGCGCATGTGTGGGAAGCTTCTACAATGTCATTGTCTACCGCATGCCTCGCGGGATTTCCCTCGTGAATCCTCCGTCTTTTTGCCCGCATTGCAAAAAGCGTATTCCGATTTGGTATAACCTCCCGGTCGTCGGCTGGCTTCTTTTGCGCGGAAAGAGCGCTTGTTGCCACAAACCGATCAGTATCCGTTACCCGATAGGCGAAGCGCTTTGCGGACTTTTAGGCGTGTTTGCGTTGTTTTTGGCGAACTTTCCGTCCTCTTGGACGGGACCCGTGACGCATTGGGCGGATTCCTTTGCCCTTTTTTGGCTGTTGCTCGGCATTTATCCGGTTGCAGCGGTTGATTTTGAATTCAAACTGATCCCGGATTCAATCAGCATTGGCGGAATTGGGGTAGGCCTTGCGCTTTCGTTCTTCCCAGGAGGAATTACGCCGTTAGAAAGTCTGCTCGGAGCTCTTTTTGCGGGCGGTGGACTTTATTTGATTGGCTATTTGGCAAGTAAGATCCTGAAACGGGACGCAATGGGCCTTGGCGATGTCAAGCTTGTCGCGGGCTTTGGCGCTTTAATGGGCGTCGGTCATGCGTTTGCCTCCCTTGTGCTTGCGTCTTTCCTAGGCATTTTGATTATGGTGCCTTACCGCATGATTAAAAAGGAAGAGAGCAAGGAAATCCCATTTGGGCCGTTCCTCGCCGTGGCTGCCCCGATTGTTTACCGTTTCGGTGACAAGTTCTTGTCGTTTTACTTTGGACTGTTCGGGCTCGTCGAATAAAGTTCGGCGGTCTGAACGGCGAATCTCGCCATTTCCAAATTTTGCAACATTTTCCTTTGGCGGTCCGCTAAGGGCAGATTGAGCAGGTGCAAAAATTCGCGCTGCTCGTTTGAAATCGCATCGGTAGAATTGTCTGTCGGAATATGAATGGAATTCTTGTGCGTTTTGAGCGTCGCGTAGTGCGTCGGATTCAAGTCCAGGCGCCAAAAAGGCTTTTTGCCTTCTGGACCGCGGAAGTTCGCGTATATCATCCGCATGGAATATCCCGCATCGCGATTTTCGTCAAAAGTCACGCGGACCTTTCTCCAGTTCGTTTGCGGAATGCTCTTCTTTAACTCGTAAAAAAGCGCATAATCGTGGATGCCTATATCCCAGACCATGGAAACGTCACGTCCCCGATCCGACGTCAGATTGTACCGCACAAAGCTTAAGGATTCGAGCTCGTCGTGCTTAGCCATATCGGCAAGGAAGGGCAATGTCTTTTGAAAGGCGTTGCTGTAACATTCGCTGTGCCCGACGAATAAAAGCTTTTGCTGTTCTTTGGCGAGCTGAATGAGCTCTTCGGCATCGGCAAGGGAAGTCGCCAGGGGCTTTTCCGCAAAAACCGAAAATCCGAACAGGAGCGCTGATTTCACATATTCATAATGACTAGACGCAGGCGTCGCAATCACAACAAAGTAAGAAGTATTCGGTTCAGTGGTGTATTTTTGATGATCTCGCAAAAAAGCGCGGCAGGCTTCAGCACCGTCAAACATGTTGGTTTTGACTCCGAAGGCTTCTAGCCGCTTCTGATGAAGCCGTCCCATGCGACCTGAACCTAGGATGAAACCGACACGCTGCGTAGCCATAGTTTGAAATTATTATTTTTCTGATATAAAGGAGTTAGAGGAATGCGAAATAAATTGCTGATTTTGATTGTTTTATTTGTATTCGCCTGTTCTTCTCGGGAATCCAAGGAAATTTTTCCAAAGAAAATACCCGTGTCGAGTTCATCGGTAGAAAGTTCAAGTTCGGAAGAGTCCAGCTCTTCTTTGCGGTTGAGCCTTCCGGAATCCAGCAGTTCCTCTTTCGAAAGTTCTTCTTCGAAACGATCCGTGTTTCCGTTGAAGACTCAGGATGCTTCGGGCGCTGGGGAATACAAGGCGGGTCAAAAAGTTTTGCTCGGCTGGAAAGCGGCTGATGAAAACCTTTGCTTTAACGGCATGAGCGTTTCTCCTTCTAAATACGCTAAGGCTTTGAAAATGCTTTCTGCGGATTCGGCAAGCTTTACCATGCCCGCAGACTCGGTCTTTATTTCTGCAAACTTTAAGTCTTGCCTTGACGGCATTGGAACGCTCGTTATCGGCAAGCTCCGTTGGACGAATCAGAATTTGAACATCTGGACTCTTACGGGGTCTTCTTGCTACGAAAAGAAGAGCTCGAACTGCCGCAAGTATGGTCGCCTTTACGACTTTGCAACCGCGAAAAAGATTTGCCCCAAAGGTTGGAGACTCCCGACCGATGCCGATTGGGATTCGATGAAGGCGGCTCTCGGTGAAAACGACGGTGCGCAGCTCAAGTCCCGTGAAGGCTGGGAAAACGATGAAGAAACTTCCGGCAACGGAACGGATGCAAAAAACTTCCACGCGATTCCAGCGGGCATCGTTTACGAAGGCTCTTACATGTACCGCGGTTTCCACGCTTATTATTGGACGGCTTCGGAACGGGATGAAACAACGGCTTTCTATCGCAGCATCAGCTACGATTCTCCCGAAAGCTATCGCTATTACAACTTTAAGACGGCGGGCTATTCCGTCCGTTGCGTCCAGGATGTGCAATAGGGTGAATATGACTTCAGCAAAATTTGCCGCGGTTCTTCCGGCGGGAGGGCTCGGAAAACGCATGGGTTCAAGCCTTCCCAAGCAATTGATCGATTTGGGAGGCAAGCCTGTTTACCGTTATTCGCTCGAAACTTTTGCCCAAATGCCCCAGATTGCAGAAGTGGTCCTGGCTGTTCCGGCAGATTGGAAATCGCATTTTGAAGAAGACTTAAAAGTTTCTCCGTTCGCCGATAAGATTCAAATTGTGGGCGGCGGAAAGGAACGTTGGCAGTCGGTGCAGAACGGCATTGCGGCGCTGTCTTCGAATGTGAAATTTGCTCTCGTGCATGATGTGGCGCGTCCATTGCTTTCGCAGGAATTGATTTTGCAGGTAATGGAAACGCTCGAACAGAAAGGCGCTTGCCTTGTTGCACGTCCTTCTGTCGATACGGTCAAAGTCGTAAAAGACGGTAAAGTGGAATGCACGATTCCGCGAGAAAAGATTTACCTTGCCCAGACGCCGCAGGCAGCGTCTGTCGAGCTCTTCCGTGAACTGTATGCGAAAATCGAAGCGGAACCGCTGGCCTTTTTGCCGACCGATGAAGCTTCGATTCTGGAACATTTCGGAGTTCCGGTTCACATCGTTCCGGGCGACACCTTGAACGATAAAATCACAACGCCTGCGGATCTCGAAAGATTCCGCGCAATGCTGGAAAAGTAACATGCAACTGCCTTCTCGCCCGAGTGATTCGAATAAGTTCACATTTGGCAATGTATTGAACATGGCTGGTTCTTTGAATTACCGGGGAGCGGCCTATCTTTCCTCGGTTTCTGCGCTTCGTGTGGGTGCAGGCTATGTGACGTTAGCGGCAATTCCACCGGTGATCGAATCGGTGGCATCCCAACTCCCGGATGCGGTCTATTTGCCGCTTCCGCAGTGCGGCTCTACGATGGCTAAAGATGCGGTCCAAGTGATTCTAAATCGGTTTAAGCCGGGAACGGTTTGTTCCTTGGGCTGTGGAATTTCGGCAATCGAAGATGACCCGCATGATTTGCCGTTTGTTGTCCATGCGTTGTTAGACGGCTTGATGAAACAAAAGGCTTCGCTGGTTTTGGATGCGGACGGCTTGAATATATTTGCCACGTTCGATGACAAACCGAAACTTTCGGAACGCTGCGTGATGACGCCTCATCCCAAAGAACTTTCTAGACTGCTGAATGTCAGTGTCGAAGAAATTCAAAAGAACCGCATTGACGCGGCACGGGACGCTTCGAAAAGGTTCGGCACGGTTGTGCTCTTAAAGGGACATCGCACGGTCGTCGCAAATGGGAATGAATTCCGCATCAATGACACGGGTTGCTCGGCACTGGCGAAGGCTGGCTCGGGCGACTGCCTCACGGGCATTATCGCAGGGCTTTTGGCGCAAAAGGTAGAGCCGTTTGACGCCGCTGTCTTCGGTGCAAAAATCCATGGCATCGCCGGGGAACTCGCCGCAAAGAAACTTTCCGACTATGGGGTTCTCGCTTCGGACTTGCCGCGTTACATCGCAAAAGCGATGCTTCAACTGCAACATTAAAGGCTTTGAATCAGCTGATCGAGCGCGGCGAAGAACTGGTCGGCGCGTTCCACGTTCTGCTTGTAATCGAGCGGCGGTTCCTGCACTTCAAAAGCGGGGAACTTTTGGTAGATTTCGACGCGATTCTGCGGATAGACTGAACTTTGTAAATAAGCGATGCCGTGCAAAATCGGAAGCAGCTCTTCGTAGAATTCAATGAAGAAGTCCATCGGGGTAATTCCCGCCTGGATGCGAGAAAATTCGCGGAGCAGGTGCAGCTTGCGATTGACCAGTTCATGCTTGCATTCGGCGCGAAGAGCGTCTGCGTTCGGGGTGAATCCAGCGAGCGGAGCGTTTCCGAAAAGCGGAGCGTTCTTTTGGGAAATGTGCAAAAATTCAAGCGGGTAATCGTTTTGTTTCGTCTGCAAAAATTCTTCGGTAAAGAAGTAGCCGAACTTGAGGTTGTCTTTTGCCATTTCGCGGGCGAGCTTGTGCGAATTCTGTAGTTCGCTCGGCTTGTCGCTCTTCAAAATGAGGCTTACCTGCCAAGATTCGTGAATGGCGTCAAATCCTTCGTATAGGCAGTTGCCGTGTAAAAATGCAGCTTGGAGATTGGCTCCGAAGGTGTCTTGAAAACGTTCTCCCCAAGAGGATTGGGTCAGGTCTTGCAGGGTCAAAATCTTTTTCATGTTAACCTCCGAATCCAGAGTCAAATTTTGGGTGAGGGAATCCGCCGAATTCCCGAATCTGTTCCCGACGTGCTGCACGACGACTTTGACGGGCAAAATACGTAAAGGCGATGATGACCGTCACGACGACCGCAAGAATCAAGAACCAGGCGATGCCCGGGAGTCCATCTTTTGTCGGGCGCGGTAAGCTAGATTGCAAACGGACGTCGTGCAAACGGGCGACGTTTTTTGCAAGTTCTGCTCCAAAAACGATAATACCTTGACCGTAACGGTCCTTGCGAAATTCCGGCAGCAGATATTTTTGCGCGAGACGTTCCGCCACCGCATTCGAAATAAACTTCTGCGCTGCAGGAGAAATCGAAAGATAGCGGTAATGCGAAGTCCCGTCGACAAAGATCACGGCGCGCAGGGAATCGTTTTCAAGACCTGCATTCAAAAGGGAATCCGCTATCGGCTTTGGATCGCGAACTTCGGAACTTGCCGTGTACAGGTACAGGGAAAAATGCGTTTTTTCGTAAAGCTCATCGACGTAGGCGGTAAACGAAGAACGTTCCTGCTCCGAAAGGAATTTGGCGCGGTCATCGATAGAGGATTCTGCTTGGGAAAAGGCAAATAGCGGAAGGGCGAATGCCAAGAAGCAGAATAGAACGATTTTGAATTTCATCATTTGCAAAGCGGTTTTAGGGCTTGTGGAATCTTTTGAGATGAAATTTTATAAATCGCGTTCGATTTGGCAGAGTGTTCGGAAGATCCGGAGCCTTTTAGCTGCTGATCGAAATGGATTCCTTCGCCGCGGATGGATACCGAGAGCTGTACCGTGTAAATTTTCTTGGGTCCACCGTCAAAAACCTGTGTGTCCAGTGTCTTGATTTTGACGAGGAGCTTTTTGCCCTTCTTGCTTTCTTCAAAGCCGACACGAGAAAGGAAATTTTCTATGGCGATGCAGGCTGCGCCATCACCCATGCAGTCTAAAGAGTAAGAACAGCTTGGCTCGTCAGATGTGTAGGTGACTTTGTATTCCGTTTGAGACTTGCGTTTGCCAAAGTGGGGCAGTCGAATGCGAAAAATGACTTCGTGAGAACCTTGGAATGTGTTGATGTTTCGCAGGATAAAATGGGCGAGACCGTTGGAATCCGTTTTGGTTTCGGCTATGATCTTTTTCCCTTGTTCCGCTACAACGGTCATGCTGTTAAGAGTTCCGCCTTCGCCTTGAACGCGGAAGGTGAAAGGTCCGAGCGTATTGTTTTGAACGTGGCTTGGAACAGAATCGACGGGAGAAATTTTCAGGTGTGCCAGGGCTTCAGAAATTTGAGCCTGTAATGCAAAAAGATCCATGCTGAAAACGTCTGCTTTGGTTAACGGCTCAAAGATGGCGAGGTCTGCGACCGCTCTTTGATGCAAAAGCTGTAACGGAGCCATTTCGCCAAAGGCGTCGATAGCGATGTCATACTGGTGACGGGCCAGCGCCGCATGGATGAGAGAATCGAGTGTGTGTGCCTTGGCATTCGCTTCGCGCATTTTTTTGCGGAGTAGGGATGCCGCTTTGTCGGTATTGAACGAGGCGGTCGTTTGCCATTTTTCTTTGGCGAGCTGTTGATGCTCCAGTTCGATTCCGTCCAAGGAAAGCTCGGTTTGAACGTGGATCGATTCGGAATATTGGCCGTTGAGCTTGGATGATTTCGAATTTTTGACTTCGGATTTTTGCGTCGAATGCGCTGCTGAAACATGGGCGCGAATCTGCGTAGCAAGCCCTGCCATCGCCTGTTCATCGGCATCTTTTTGCGAAACGGTCGATGTAGCCGTGTACATCACCATACGCGCTTCGCCAAAGGCGAAGGCGCAAAGCAGAAAAATGCCGAGAGCGCGAATCATCAGTACAATTCCACAATTAAAAGTCTTTGGATAAGGCTCCGCTTTTTTACTTCAAAGCTTGAACCGAGAGCCGCACGCAGAGCGTTGTATACTTCATAGGAATCGCCGCAGTCCTGCGAATTCACGTAAATCGTATATTCCGAAGTTTTGTCGGTCATCGCATTGGTTTGAATTTTCACAAACTGCTGTTTGAGAAGAGTCGAAACGCGGGAATGGGCAACGTCCAAATTGCTGAAGTCCCCGTTGAAATAGAGAATTAGCTTGTACGGAGTTCCGAATTGGGAATCTGCATCCCAATAGGCTTGGACTTTGCGCAGAAGGCCCGGCAAGGCTTTGTGCATGGCACTTGCGATCAGTTCTTCTTTGCGTGTGCCGTTGTCATTGACGGTCGAAGTCTGTGTGCCGAGCATACGTCCCGAAGTCGATTCGTAGGCGCTCAAGTTTGCAAGAATTTGACTATGGCGGATATCAACGGAAAATTTGATGTAAACGTCTGCGCCAAAGGAAAGACTCGCAATGTAGGAAAGATCTTCTTCCTGCCCGGCGATTTCATTTTGCAAAGTCACCACGTCGTTGATCTGCGTAGAACCTTCCAAGGCTTTCACGTTGAACTGTTTTTCGGTCAGGTAACCGTTGATGGCGTTCGATGCCGCATTCGCATAGGAATCGTTATTCAAAAGGTTCATGCTTTCGGTCAGGTTCTTGGTTCCCGCAGGAAGGACCATGACAGAAGGCTTGGATATCGACTTGGATTTAATGACTGGCTGGATCGATTCTGGATTCCGTGCAGAAAACTCTTGCGAATCCTTTCGCAGCTCCGCTTCTACATCCAATTTTTGAGGCTGAACCTGAGGCTGAGAAGCGCAGGAAACCCAAAAGCTCAAACAAAAAAGAAAAACAACTAGACGGAACATTTTTACCCCTTTCTATAAGATAATTAACAATATACAATGTACAATCAACCATTAGCCATGGACAATGGACTCAGAATGGACCTGTTCCTTGGAGTAAATGAATCACGCATCATGGATGCCTGCACAAAGTTCACCCAAATAAATCGACTTGAGATTCTCCCGTCTCCGGCTCATCTAGTCGAATGCCCGCTCCGAGGAGGCGCACCTTTTGGCTCGAATCGTAACGTTCGCGGAAAAGCTCGGAAAATCTTTTCCAGGAGACGTCCTTAAAGCAACGTTCGATTGTCGTGGACTTGAAATTCGCGTATTTGATTTTGACAAAGCAGTGGAACGCAGGGAAGTTTTTTTGATTTTGCTTTTCCACATAGCGGTGGGCGCGCCTTAAAAACTCAAAGTAAATCGTGCGGAGTTCCTGTTCGCAATCTTCCACGCCTTGAATGTCTTTGGGAAAAGTGTTTTCCGTTGAAATGGATTTGCGGACGCGGTTCGTGACGACGGGACGATTGTCGATGCCGCGGACGAGTTCATAGAGCGTTTCGCCGAAGCTTCCGAAGTGTCTAAAGAGAGCTTCTTTGGGGAGCGGAAGAACGTCTTTGCAAAGGTGAAGTCCAAGCGAGGCGAGTTTTTGGCTGCTCGCTTTCCCGACGCCCGGAATTTTATTCAGAGGAAGTTCCCGTGTGAAGACTTCGACTTTGTTCGGCGTAATGGTGAACTGTCCGTTGGGCTTGTTCCAATCGCTTGCGACTTTGGCAAGGAACTTGTTCGGTGCAATGCCTGCGCTTGCCGTGATGCCGTCACGTTCCTTGAAGATGGTCTCTCGGATTTCTTGTGCGATGAGCGATGCGGAACCGTTTTGCGTGTCGCTGCCGGTGACGTCTAAAAAAGCTTCATCGAGGCTGAGCCCTTCGATGCGGTTCGTGTAGCGGTGAAAGATTTTGAAGATCTCGTCGGACTCCGCCTTGTATATTTCAAAATGCGGATGCACCAGTTTGAGTTCCGGACAAAGCTTGAACGCTTTGAAGGTGGACATCGCCGAATGCAATCCGAACTTACGCGCGGGATAGTTGCACGTGGAAAGTACACCGCGTTCTTCGACCGTGCCGCCGACTGCCATCGGAACGTCACGGAGCGAGGGATCGCTTCGCATTTCGACCGCTGCAAAAAAGCAGTCCATGTCGATGTGGATGATTTTACGAATCAAAACATCTCCGCTTTGGAATCGTACTTTTCCACTTTTTCACGGATCGTCAGACCGCGTTTTTTTCCGAAGAGATCTTGAATGTCTCCGACCGGGGCCTTTAAAAAATCTTCACGGCTGCGGTATTTGGAAAGAATCTTGATGCGGGTTTCGTCGCCGATTCCAGGAAGGTCAAGCCAGGCGACGCGCAAATCTTCTTTGCGCTTGCTCCGCTGATACGTAATCGCAAAGCGGTGGGCTTCATCACGGGCGTTTTGCAAAAGTTTCAACGCGGCGCTCGTACGGTGCAGCACAATGGACTTTCTGTCGTCGGGGAAGACGATTTCTTCCAAACGTTTCGCAAGGCCGATGAGCGGTAAATCTCTATCGTGGCCGAGCTCCCTCAGAATCTGCATCGTCGCATCGACCTGTCCCTTGCCACCGTCACAGACCCAGAGATCCGGCATCGGAACGCCTTCGGCTTCTAGGCGTCGCAGGCGACGCGTCATGACTTCGCGCATGCTCGCAAAGTCATCGATGCCGGAAACGCTTTTGATGATGAACTTGCGATAGTTCTTTTTATCGGGGCGGCCATTCTTAAAGGCGACAAGGCTCGCCACGGTATGCGTTCCTGCCAAGTGCGAAATATCCACGCATTCAATGCGGAATGGCGTCTTGGCAAGCCCCAATTCCCGTTGTAAATCGTAAACGCTCTGATCGACTTCGTCAAAGTGCTTGACTTCGGACTGCGCTTCTACAAGGAGCATTTCCGCATTTGCCAAGGCGAGTTTCATGAATTGCACGCGTTCGCCACGCTGCGGTACGCTCAGGCTTACCTTGTGCGTTGTCAGTTCGGCGAGATCTTCTTCGATTTGCAAACGATCTTCTTCGGGAATCGGGTTGCTGATGGCGATTTCGTTCGGAATCAGTTCTTCGCCTTCGTACCATTTGAGAAGCGTTTCACAAAGAATTTCGGATTCGTCCTGTTCCTGGTCACATTCGAGCTGATAATGTCTACGGCCCGAAATAACGCCTTTGCGGTATTCAAAGATGACGGCGGTGGCGAGGTTTCCGTTGCGGCGCACAGCGATCACATCGAGCTTTAAAGTCGTATCCGTCGTGTCAGCCTTTTGATTCGTGCTCGTCGCCTGCAATGCTTCGATGGCGTCGCGCTTTTTCGCGGCACTTTCAAAGTCCAAATTGGCGCTCGCTTCTTGCATTTCGCGCGTCCATTGAGTTAGCAGATCGTCGCGCTTCCCTTCCAAGATCTGCACCATTTCAGTAACGCTTTTTGCATATTCTTCTTGCGTGCAAAGGTTTGCACACGGCGCCATGCAACGTCCAATGTGAAAATTCAAGCAAGGACGCTGAGGCTTGGGGAGTGGAAAAACAAGCTTGCATTCCCGCATTTGGAAAAGCCTTGCGGAAATATCCACCAGGGAGCGAAACGCTTTGGAACTAGGAAATGGGCCGTAGCAACGATAGCGATGGCTCGCATGCCGCGAAAGAAAAAGCCGGGGGAACGGATCCTTGAAATCAATCGCGATGTACGGATAATGCTTGTCGTCTTTTAAGCGGACATTATAGTGGGGCTTGTGCTTTCGAATCAGGTTCGCTTCTAGAATAAAAGCTTCCTGTTCGGTATCGGTTACAATCCATTCGATGTCACGAATGTAAGGGAGCATGAGCATCGCCGCTCGATGTCCGGCCTTTGGCCTTCCGTCAAAATAACTACGGACGCGGTGAGCGAGGACTTTTGCCTTTCCCACATAAATGATTTTTCCCGCGGCGTCCTTCATCAAGTAAACGCCGGGCCGCGATGGGAGCTCTTCAAGCCTCTTTTGAATGGAATCGAGCAAGGCTTGCCCCCTCGAAATTACTTCGAGCTTTCTTCGGATTCGTGGACAACGTGATCAACCGGGTCATCCTTAGACGGAGTGCTTTCCAGTTCAAACAAGGTCTGTTTGAAGTAAAGAACATTCGCGTTCAAAGAAGTATTTGCGCCGGCGTTGATGCCGATTGTCGGGTGGAAGGCGCCGAGCGAGAGTGCCACTTCAAAACCGAGACGGAATCCGCCGTTGCCGTCCATATTGACGTCGGGCTTTACGGTGTTGCCTGTAGCGTGATTGCCGTCATATTCGATCATATTGCCGCTGGCTTTCATCGAAACGGTCTGGTAGCCGAGCGAGAGCATGACTTCAACAAATGGAATCGGCTTGTAACCGATAATGAATGCCGTGTGGGTCGAACCAAAATTCAGGTCCAATTGTCCTTCCCAGTCTTCGGGCGTATAACCGACATAGGCGGAGTTATATCCGAAGAAAAGGCTCACGTCCAAACCCTTGAGCGGGGCCGGAAGCTTGTCGACGAAGAAGTGCCCAAAGCTATGCTGCAAACCAAATCCAAAAAGATGATACCCTTTGAGCTGGCTAATGCTTGGGAAATACATAGCGCGTAAAGCGATTCGTGTGTAAAACGCGCTCAGCCCCATTTGCAAATAGGGCAATGTGAAAACGGAAAGATTGTGAAGTTCCTTGCTACCGCCGATTTCCCCTTC